>JAIVWA010000116.1:0-10083 GCA_049190255.1 Gammaproteobacteria bacterium
AAACTATATCGTAATTCTTATTTGAGCGCTTATGGGGATAAACCCCGCCCCTACTTCGGAATGTTCTGCAGTTTATTCGCTAAATCAGGGTATATCCTAAGGACTACTGTATCGTTTTTTCAACTGGTCTCTTTCTTCATCTGGTAAAGATTTGACATATGACTTCCAACCCGGACACCAGCCGATATGCCATTTCCAGATGCGGCCTAAAATAGACCCTGGATTTTTATCGTAAATTGCCCTGAATCTGCATTTTTCACAATTTTTCATTGCTTAATTCCTTTTAATTTCTCAGATGGGTCAAGTTTTTTACGAAGGTTCAACCAGTCGTTCATTTCCAGCACCGCCTGGGTGAGATGATAGCGACCGTTGGCATACACCACGTAGTCGCCGCCACCGCCCATGGCCGATGCAAAACGAATGGTATTGGCATAAAATTGCCAGGTGTCCGTCCATTTTTTTTCAATGGCCTCGTCAAAGGGGTTGGTTTTCAAATCCGCATATCCGCCCTGCCAGATGTCGCCCATGATACTGGTTGCGATTAGAATGTCCCCATTGGTTTTTTGGATCGTATTTTCAAAACGCTGCCAATGCCCCTTTACCCAGGAAGAATCATGACAGTTCAAACAGGCCGCCTGCATGGCCTTGCGGCGGGTGTCCTGCTCTTTGGGGTCGATTAAAAATTCAGCGGCAATTGTGCCATCCAGACTCGTCGGCAGCGGCTGACCGTCCTTGTTGCGGATAATCGACGTATCCGGACTTTGCGGGTGGGGATGCGCATACACCAGGCCGAATATACGCCACGGCAGGCGATTATTCATCTGGTGGGTTCTTTCAGATACCACTTCTTCATCCCCGTTGACCAGCAGGCTGACGTGGCAGACGGCGCAGGTCGGTGCGGTAAAATCCTTGCCGATGGTCCAGGGCACGGCGCTAAAATCCCATGATTTGTGCATGGCGGAGTAAATATTGCCGTGTTTGCTGGCCGCGTATACCTTAAAGGCCGGCACATCAGGCCCGACGTGACATTCTTTGCAGGTGTCAGGTTTACGCGCCATCTCGATTGAAAAGGCGTGTCGGGTATGGCAGGCGGAACAGGAACCCAGGCTGCCGTCAAGATTCACCCGGCCCACACCCTGATTGGGCCAGCCTTCTATGACGGGAAATTCCAGTTCACCGGCGGCTTCCGTATCCCGGGTTTCCTGGCCGACAACTTTGAGCTTGGTCCCGTGGCAATAATAGCAGGCCTCAGCTTTGGTAGCTTCATCGGCCGGCCCGCAGATTATTCGGCCTTTGTTTCTTTTTTTGGTGCCGATGATACTGCGCTGAAGTTTTTGATACAGCTTGTTTTCAGCCAGGTTATCATAGGCATTGGCCATGAGATTTTTAGAATACTGCTCGTCCTCCTGGGAATGACAGGTACTGCAATCCTTGGGACTGACAACCACATGTATTTCATAGCCGTTGTGTTCAAAGGTATCGGCATGGGCCTCGGGTCGCTGCATGTGACACTCGGCGCATCCGACCACGGTGCCTTTCAAATTATCGGGTACATTTTTGCTTGATACTTTGCGCGCCGGCCCCTCTACAGCCATGGCATCTTGGGGGGCAATATTTGCATGGCGACTGTTTTGCCAGTCTTTAACAATCCCGGGATGAACCGATGCATGGCAGTCAATACATTCGGAGCTCGCTTCGCTGATCGATATATCAGCAGCCGGGGAGTTTACGGCCGGTAAAAGAAAAATTCCCAGACACAGCAACAGGCTGATTTTTTTCATGGCAATCTCCAGTCTCCAAAGTAATAAGTGATTATTATTTGCGCCGACTAGGCGCAGTATCAAAGTTCTTCAACCGATGGTTGCTACGGGATTTCTTGTATCGTATTGCCAATAATTAGACAAGCTAATTTAAAGCTCATAGCCTCGAGTTCACAGTTCATGGTATTGAGGACCACTGATCGGGATAGACTAAAAAGCTTAGCTAAGAGAAGGTTAGAAGATAAGAAGAGCAGAAGGTAAGATAGTAGCGTAAAATCTCAAAGGCTGCGCTGCCTGATCCCGGAATCATTGCTGTTCGCAAATCGGTGATGGGAACCGGCCCGGCTTTAAGGATGTCGGCCGCCTCGATGCAGGATTCCAGGTGCTTACTCAAGGACCCATTCTTGGTTTCTGCCAGTTCGCCGAGATAAATGAACGAGGCAGGACCCAGTTGGGCCCTGCCCCGTTACCGTTTTAGATTAATGGGTGCGTAGCTTGAGTTCCAGCGGGTGAGGATTGAAATGGCTTCTATTCCCCGGCGCCAACTAACGGCAACTCTTTGTCAATATCAAAAAACACCAGAAATTTAGATTCGTCTTTCTCGTCGATATATTGACGGCGGCGCACGGACTGCAACAGTTCGGAATCCTGCTCCTCCCGGACTTTGGTTAAAAAAAAGCGTTTGCCTTTGTAGCCGGGTCCTTTTTCAATAAACATGTAACAGGCATGGGAATTTGACTGAAGATTATGATGGGTGAGTCGATCGCGCATGATCAGGGCGATGGTCCCGTCATCCATAAAATGGGGCCGGCCATAAAGGGCCGCATCCACTTTACCGTCGCTATCGGCCGTCGCCAGAATTCCGCTGCCTTCGGTGTTTTCAAAATATTCTTTAAGATCCATATGAACCTCCTCTTGAAATGATCTGGATTATAGGGGTATAAGCTGTATTCTCAGATTGCAAAAAATACTGATCCTGTGCTGCGAATCTTACAGACTATAATACATATATCCGAAAAAAAAAGGAGTCTGGGTATGGAAATATTGGAAAATCTCTGGCAGGTGGGGGGCGCCGAATTTACGTCGGTTGAAGATGCCTCTATAGAACTAAGCTATCTTGATGCTTTCCGACAAATACTATTTTATTTGATTGCTTCTTTAAAACTCCAAGATTGTTTTGAAAAACTTCCCTGCCAAAGGAATAGATATTACCTAAGTCTTCAGTGTGAATAAAGACTTGATTTGACCGGTGAGCGTGTTTTTGTATCGCCGTTATCAATTCATGGGCCGAAGTACCATCAAAGTCTCCACACATTTTCATGTGAATGTTGTCTCTGGTTTCGTGCAAAAAAAGTTTGAAATTCGATGCCATTGGCACCCCCTTTTCTTTAAATTATACCGATACTGCGGTTCAAAAATAATAATGTAGCAGTCAAAACAGGCATCTAATATGGAAGCCGACTTAACTTGAATGATTGTACAGTATCAGTTATTTTAAAAATCTCGCGATTTTTAAATCCCAGAGATAAACGCTGGACCACTTACTAATCCTTACCCAACCTTTTCGTTTTTCTGGTTGCAACCTTCTATATTCCTTACTCCTTCTTTCTTTTCCGCTGTAATAAAGACAATGGAAATTAATAGCCTTCCGCCTATTTTTTATAGAACGCCTGTCGCTGGATGATCGTTTTTCCATTATCACTAGAAATTCTTTAGAAAAATTATTGCTGGTGCATTTGCAGGAAGACGTACTTTGAAAGTCTGCGCATTAGCACATGAATCTCAACGCCAACCGGAATAATAGCTGAGTGCTCTAGTTACAGTGGTAGCAAAAACCATGCAAAAATAAACAGTAGTATCTAATTCGTAATTTTTCTTGGAAAATTAGACAGATATGAAAAAATTATAAAATGAATCGCTTTAATTTTACGAAATTACTTACCTAAAGTTGAGAAAATTTTGTTATATTATGGCATTAATGCCATAATGTGGTATCAATGGATGGCGATTAGCGAGAGATGATTGTGCGGTTCAATTTACCAGATAGCTCAAAGACGACTCTTTCCGTCAATAAAAAAAAAGCTCGACTACCTTTAGAACGGGAATGAACGTTTCAAGACAGAAGATAGATCCAAAGGGAGAGATTATTCCAGTCCAAAATGATAAAATTCATTCCGTCAAAAAGTCTATCAGGTCGTTGCGACTTGATGCAGATGAACATCCTGTTGCGGAAATGGTATGGACACCCCTTGAGCATCAAACTGCTCTTTAACGCTACGGGTTATATCCCAGTGCACATCCCAATAATTTTCGGTTGCTACCCACGGTCGTACAACAAAATTAACCGAAGAATCGGCTAATTCGTGAACTTTAACGACCGGTGCAGGGTCTTTTAAGATTGCTTCGTGATTTGCCAAAATTTCTTCCAGGATTTTTTGGGCCTTCGCAATATCATCACTGTAGCCAATTCCAAATACCATATCCACGCGACGTTTGCTAGTACCGGTAATATTGGTAATGATATCTCCCCAAATCATATTGTTCGGTATGACGATTTTTTGATTATCCGGTTTTCTTAAGGTTGTTGATACAATCGTCATGGCATCTACGGTTCCAAAAGCACCGGCCACATCGACTAAATCACCCACATCATAGGGTCGGTAAACCAGGATCATAATGCCGGCTGCAAAATTGCTTAAAGTTCCCTGCAGTGCAAACCCCATAATAAAGCCGGCAGCCCCAATAGCCGCCAGAAGCGGTCCAACGTTAACTTCCAACATTGATAAGGCCACGACAAAACCGACCAAAAAAATGGCTTTGCGACTTATATTGACAATAAAATCCTTTAAAAGTGCCGAGACACTTTTAAGTTTCGCAACCGCGGTTCTAACCGCTTTACCGATTAAATTTGATACTACCCAGGAAACCAGGATGATGACCAAAAAGAAAACGATATTTTTAGCCCATCGGATGCCGCCTTCAGATGACATTAACCAGCCCGTAATCACCGTCCAGGCTGCACTGGCATCGCGAACATCTACCTTAACGCCGGATATGGCTGTGATATATGCTTCGTAATCCTCGATTGTACCGCCCTTTGATTTGAATTCTTCAATAACCGCCTTCAAGCGGTCGGTCAAAACCGTCTGGTGGTCTTTGAGCTTGGTTACTGATTCGAGCAATTGGGTTTTCGCATCACCTTCGGCCGCCAAAGCCTTGATTTGCACCTCACTGACTTCCCCGACATGCTTTTTTAATACGTGTAGCCATCCATTGGCTTCCACCGCTAAATCATCCTTAGTCAACGGCTGAAGGCGATACTCCAGTTCTTCTATCGATATGTCTGGATTTTTAGTTGTTACAGGCGCTGGTTGAGACTTTTTATCCTCCTGGGCCAATAGCCCTGATATAGGTATCAGAATGATTGCCAGAATAACGACAACCCCATTAAAAACTTTCCGATCTCTTAAAAATTTCAGCGCCACCATTTTAGCTCCTCTCTTAAACCAGCGTAATTTATATTTTCAATAAGCTAATACCTGAATTTTGCACCAAAATTCAGGTATTAGTGATAACTTTGTTTACATTTCCCAAAACCATAATCATCAATATTTAGAAGTCAAAGTAGTTCGGGTCAATTTCTAAACTGGCCTCACCCTGCGGTATGCTCTGGTTAGAGTTTCAGCCGGCGTTAAAATGAACAGGTTGCCGACAAGAACGATGACAACCCCCAGGGCGGCATGGGTGGTCCAAAGGAAATCTTCGAAAATTGTTGAAAGGAGTAAAGCGATAATCGGCATCAAAAGGGTGACATAAGCTGCATATTCCGCACCGATGCGGCCGATCAGCAGCATGTAGCACCCGAAGGCCACCACCGAGCCGAATATAGTCAAATATAGCATCGGCGCCAGATAGCCGACAGACCAATCCATGACAAGCTCACCGCCGCCCCCGAAATGTATGGCCAGGGTCAGCAGGCCGCCGTAAGCCATGCCATAAACGTTGGCCTGGGTGACGGGAACACCGCTTGCGGCGTTGCGTGCGCCCACCACGTTGCCCACCGAGGCCAGATAAGCCCCGATAAGTGCCATGCCCAATCCGATCAAGCTTCGAGTGGCGGCAAGGGCCGAGAGATCATGCCAGAACACGATGCAGATACCGGATAGCCCAAGTATCCCGCCCCAGAATGCCCGCCAGGCGATGGGCTGGCCCATGAACAATTTCAAGTTCAGGATATTCCACATCATTATGGTGGAGAAGACTACTGCCACCAATCCGCTGGTCAAATAAGAAGTGGCCAGATAGCTCATGCAGTAACCCAAACCGAATAGGGTAAATCCCTGGATGGCCATAAAAAGTTGATCCCGCCGGCTAAATACCATCCTCTTGTTTCGCAGCAGACAGTAGACGCACAGGATCAAGGAAGCCAGGCAGAAACGATAGCCGACCGAGAGGATCGGGGGCACCTGGGTCAATTGCAGTTTGATGCCCAGCCAGGTCGACCCCCAGATCAGGGCGGCCGAGACGTACAGGATGAAGTTGATCATGATATCAGTTTGACTGCCATATCGAGTTTTAGCCGCCCCCATGAGCGCCAGAGTAAATCTATCGGAATTCCTAAAAATTAATCCGGCCTGTATAACATTTTGATTACAGGATATCAACACGTCAAATAAGAAGTTAGGGGTCATCTTAATTATTAATTATTGAATTTATTTGTTTACCGGCAACGTGGGGATGAAAAGAAGGTACTGTGAATGGCGGCTACCGCTCTTCTAAGATGCTTTTTCTGAACGATAAAATATAGTGCTACACGTGAGGGGCCGAAGGCAATCATCTCGATATTGACGTTGCAGCCCGCTGCAGCTGTAAAACATTTGGCGGCGATTCCCGGCCTGGTTAAAAGGCCCTCTCCGACAACGCTGATTAGCGCCACATTATCAATCTTTTCCAGTCGTCTAAAAGGACGCGGCTTTATTCCCATCAGCACCTTTCTCCCGGGCTCGAGATCTTTTAAGGCCAATAGTAGACTGATACACGTCTGGGAGGTGACCACCGACTTAATATTTATTTCATTTTCTGCAAGCTCGCCGGATACCAGGCTCAGAATACCCAATCGATCACCGACTCCTGAGGCGTGTACTTTCAATATACCGATGTCATTCGTATAGGCAACGCTTTTAACCACCGAAGCCAAAACCCTTCTCCGGTGGGTGATGACACTCCCCACAACATCTGGGTTCAGAGTGTTTTTGACGGCAATTATAAGTCGCTTTTTTCGAAGAGGTTCTACAGTGCGAGGATGGAGTATTTTGGCTCCAAAATAGGATAGTTCAGCCGCCTCGTCGTAGGAAAGTTCCGGGATAAGTTGTGATTCAGGAATAAATTTCGGATCGGCACTCAGGTAGCCGTCAACGTCTTTCCAAACCTCAAGGCTTTCTGCGCCGGATGCCACCGCTATAAGAGCCGCTGAATAGTCACCGCCACCTCGGCCGAAAGTTGTGATATCCCCTCGTTCGCTGACACCGTAAAAGCCGGGGATGAAAAGGATTAGATTTTTTTTGATCATCGGCAAAAGTGTTTTTCGAAAATTTTCTCCAGTTTTTTTCAGGTTGGCTGCGGCATCCCCGAATTTGCCATCCGTAATGATGCCGATGTCGTGGGGCATCCGGTAGACTGCTTTTGCCCCTTGCGCACGCATAACACTCGACAAGAGCAATGCCGATAACCGCTCGCCGAAACTGGAAATTACGTCGTTGATCTTAGGAGTAATTTCTTGAATAAAATTGAGGCCATAGTAAAGTCGCTCCAATTCGGCAAGCAATTTGTTGAAGTTTTGTTTAAATGTCTTCATGGCGGCGGCAGAATGAATCAAATGGCGTGCAACGAGCATGTGGCGGCTTTTTATGCGACTTATGATTTTTGAAATCTTAGCGTCATCTTCAAGGGCTACCGACATGCTGTCAATAAGTATATCCGTAATACCGTATAAGGCCGATACCACAACAATGTTGCCGGCCCCTTTTCCAGGAAGAAGATCCACTATCTCAGCGATTTTTTTCTTGCCTCTGAGACAACCGCCCCCAATCTTAATGACTTTCATTTTTAATCTCTTTTAGGGTCTAATTCCCCGCAGCTTGCTGCGATAGAATCGACAAAACGAATAGTTAATAATTAAGATCCCTTTTCCCCGGCATGCGTCTTCTTATATTGCTAACAGTCCTGAATCAGTATTGTGCAGGTTCGGGATTATATTATGCAATTGTGTAAAACATTGCAAACACAATATACAGAGACGAATCTGATTATCGTACTAAAAAGGTGGGGATTTTTCGAGGGTCGGGTGGATTCATATGAATTGTTTGGGAAAATCTGTGATCTAAATAAATATTTGGCTATGGGCTATGAAATGGCCAATTAAGCAGTGCACCGACAGCAGTCTTTTATAACCAGAACTCGGGGTATCTACGGTTTTTGGGGATGTTATTTACTAACAGTGCGACAATAAGCATTGCGATGGGTCCGACTCCTCCTGGGATGAGCGCGTACATATATCCAAGATTGTGGATTTTTTGACTGCCAATGACGGCAATTAAAGCCGTAGCGCCGCCCGGAGGATGAAGTGTTTTTGTGGCATGCATAGCTGCTATGGAAGTGGCTACCGCAATTGGTGCAGCCAGCATTAAATGTGCGGGAAGTAGTTTATAGGCGGTGACGCCGATAACGGCTGAGATTAGATGGCCCCCGATTAGGTTTCTCGGTTGCGCCAGTGGGCTTCGAACGGCTCCGTAAATTAATACTGCCGAAGCACCAAAGGAGCCGATGATCATCACAAGATCGGTTTTATCAACGATAGCATAGTTTAAATAAGCCACAACTATGATACCTGTGAATGATCCGATCCACGACCAAAAAATTTCAGATAAACCGACAGCGGGGGGGCTTTTGGTAGTCCCTTTCATTTTGCTGAAATAATCCATTCAGATTTCCTCTTACTCGTAGTAAATATACTTCCTGAATCTTGCCTTGCATATGAAAGCCTCCGACTTGTCCGCCTCTGGAGGACTCGTGCAAAATCCAGGTTGATAGTTGCAATTACAGGACGCACGCAGTCTGGAATATATCGGCTCTTGCAACAATTCCCACCAGGTGACTATTCTTATCGAGTACCGGCACTCGATTAATATTTTTTTCTGCGAAAATGGAAGCTATCTCAAATACAGGGGCGTCTTCAAAGACCGTGTGGGCCGGAGACGTCATTATGTCTTTGGCGCAACCGGTGCGCATTGGAATGGCAACGCACCCTTTGCTGGTCAGACACTGGGCAATAACATTCATGATAGAAGGCGTCCTTTTTTCTCCCATCTGAAATAGAAAATCTTTCTCGGAAATAACCCCAACAACCGTTTCCCGGTCGTCTATGACAGGAATCCCCGATATGCCATGAGCCGCCATTTTTGCTGCGGTTTCTTTTAGCGAGGTAGTCGCGGTTACGAATATCACCTTTACCGTCATGACATCTTTGGCCAGCAGGGATTTCGCAATCCGTTCTACAGCGTGACGGTAGGCATAACTAAATATCTCCTTAAAATCGCCGGGCGTGATGTCAAGATATCCGGGGATGGATTTCATCGCATCCAATATATCTTCATCTGACATATCCACAGCGCAGGAACCAAAAGCGGTGTTGAGAACTTCTTTTTTCAATGGTTTACATCCTTTCGTGCCATATTCTTCTGTACATAATTAGGCGCTCGACACATTAATAATGAACAATTATCCTTTATAGCCGTTGTACACAAAAACGTGTTTTTTACCTTTGACTTAAGTCAACGTATCGAACTTTTTGTCAAAATAGGTACTAATATTAGATCAGTTCGGATTTGAGTTTTGGAATTTGAGTTTTACCCTTCGACTGGGATCAGGGTGGTGAGTCCTTCGACTTTGCTCAGGACCGTGAGCCTGTTGAAAATCCCGAGCTTGTCGAGGTGGTCGAACGGCCTGTCGAACCATTTGAAATTTGGTGCTTGTTATTTGTGATTTACTAGCTAATTGTAATCGTACAGAAAGACACCTACTATAGAATTTATTATTGCTGCGAGGGTTTAGACTGGTTGCCTTTGCGGTTATGAAAATAGCTCATCAGGGGGTCGATAAGCGTTTTCCTTTTCCTTTTTTTCTGTTGGCGGAAGATTTCCTCCAGCGAAAGGTGAGGATCCCGATCCGGAGTTCGCAGATACTTTCTTAGTGCAATCAGTCGGCTTAGAATTTCCTTTTCGGCCTGATCTTTTAATTTCTGTTTAATTTTTAATATATCTTCTTT
>JAIVWA010000117.1:0-10029 GCA_049190255.1 Gammaproteobacteria bacterium
GAAGGGGGAGGCGCCCTCGAAGGGAGGTCCTCGAAGGGAGGCTCTCGACGGGTAGAATTGCTTAAATATACAATCTGGCTAGGGCATAAATAATGTGCCAACATGATGTGATTTCAATAAATAGGTACTAGGCTTCTTCAAAGACCGAGCTTTTAAAAAGTGGCGCCGTTGGCGCAGCGAGTGTGCCAGTAAGGCAATATTATAGGTTTCAGTGTTCAGCACTTCCTTTTCCTGACACCTGACACCCGACACCTGAAACCTTTATCGTAAACAAAATTGAGACAACTTATTTCGACGAAAAATAAGTTATTCCGGAGTATCCGGCTCCGGTTCGCCAGGCGTTGTATCCGGTTTGTCAGGCACCACCTGAATCTTCAGCGGTCTGTCGGCATCAAAATGGACATCGTGCTGCGGAAACGAAATGACAATGCCGGCCTTGCGAAACTCGCGGTCAATGGCTTTGTGCAGTTCATGCTGGACGGGCAAGCGGTTGTCGATGTTGTTTATAAATAACCGCAACTCAAAATTAAGGCTGTTGTCTCCAAAACCGAGAAAATAGGCGCTCGGTTTGGGGTCTTTGAGTACCAGCGGATTTTCCTTTAGCACTTTCAATAATATTTTTTCGGCCAGCTCGGTGTCGGAACCGTAGGCAATACCGACTTTTATGATAGAGCGGGAGATCGGGTCCGAAAGGGACCAGTTGATCAGTCGGCCGGTGATGAATTCCTTGTTGGGAACAATCAGTTCCTTGCGGTCCCAATCTAAAATGGTGGTGGCCCGAATGCGGATACGTGAAACCGTGCCGCTGACCTCTCCGATGGTCACCGTATCCCCCCTGTGATGGGTCTTTCAAACAAAACGATCAGGCCGCAGACGAAATTGGCTACAATTTCCTGCAAACCGAACCCGAGACCGACACCCAGGGCCGCAATCAGCCACTGCACGCTTGACCATCTAAACCCGATGGTGTTGAGCGCCAGTAAAATTCCAATAGCCGTAATCGCATAGCGGCAAAGGGTTGTGAAAGCATAGCGCGCACCGGCGTCCATGGGAAGCCGGTTGAGCAGCGTAATTTCGAGCAGTCCCGGCAGATTGCGTGAGGCAATGATCGTGATGACAACCACCACGACGGCCATTGCCAGATTGGCCAGGCTGGTCGGTATGGCCGTTGTCACCCCGTCGACCACCGCGCTGTAACTCCAAAGTTGAACGTCCTGCAAGATGCCAAAGGCCGGGAAGATCGGCTCCCAGATGGCCCATAATCCGATGGCAACGAGGATAAACATGACGGTTCGCAGCAGAGACTGGGTTTGCTCGTCAATTTCCGTCAGACCAATTTCGGGCTCAGGGTGTGTGATCGTTGGGCCCTTCTCATCTGTTACCGAAACCTTCGTCTCTGCCTGTTTGCGGCGATTTGCTTCCCGCTGTTCGTCCATCTTGCGCCGGGCCTCCCGCATGGCAAATCTTCGACGGGCGATAGACAGCCACCGCAGTGCCAGGCTGTTTACTACGATCAGAAACATCACCATCTCTAAGGTGGCACTAATTAAATCCCGCAATTCCATGGCCGAAAGAAAATACCCGATGGCCGCCAGAACAGCCAGGGAAAGCGGCATGCCGACGGCCATCGGCCACCAGACATACCGCAGACGCGCCAACCAGCCGGTGGGGTTATTTTTTAGCAGGGTAGTAACGACGCCGCCCGAGAAACGCAAGATCCATCCCAAAAACGCTGAGACGGCGATCACCTGGACCATTAACGCCAGTTCCGCCATTGAATCGCCAAATTCAATTTCTTTGACGGTGGCCATTGCCGAAACTAGAAATTCCATCAACACCACCACCGGCGTAACCCACCGCAGGTTTCTCAGCAGGCTTCGGCGGACCGGTTCATTCCATTTAAAATGAACGTGTGCCAGGCCGTCACGTCGACAGAGATGATAGAAAAATCTGGTGGCGGCTAACAATCCGGCGGCGGACATCAACCCGGTGGCGATTAAATGGGTAAAGCCATGCAGCCCTGGCAATTGCAGCAGTTGCCGGGCCACGAAAAACATCAAAAAGGGGAAACCGACAGCCAGATAGACCGTCAAGGCCAAAATCCAGAGGGTCAAAGAAAAGCTGTCCTTTCGTTGTTGGTTGACTCTCTCAGCCGTCCTGGACATCTCGCGGCGCGCCCATCTGCCCCCCAACAAAAGCACGGCACTGATTAACAATCCCAGGACCCACAGGCCGGAGTTCGTCCTGAAGGAATCCAACGCATCGGATAGTGTCAAACGCCAGCGGGCGGGATCAACCAGCACGTTTAAAACCTTGGCGCTATTACGAAAGTCTGTATAATTGATAATGCGGGAACTCCGAATCCACACCAGATGGGTGTCAAGAAAATCGGCATACTCCTCAGCCTTGGCAACCAGTTGTTGTTCGGTAAACTCAAGGTTTTGCATGTCTCTGAAATAACGATTATATCCGGTCTGTAATTTTTCCAGCAGCAGGCGTCGATCTGTCAGAAGCTTGCGTACATCGGATCTCAGGGCTTCAGCTTTGTCAGGCGTCAGGTAAACAAGCGAATCGATTATTTTACCGGTTTCGGAGTCGATGTTGGTAAGCTCCCGCCGTTGGCGATCGAGTCGGTACTGGTTTTCACGGATTTCGCTCATTTTAGTTTTTCGTTCGCCCGAGCTTTGGCGATATTTATCCGCGCTGGGAAGCAATTGACGTTGCCGGCGCAAAGCCAGACCGATGGCCTCGGTTAAAACCAGGGTTTCCACTCTTTCGGTGGCCAGCGCAAAATCGTCTTCAATTTCCTGCAGGTGATTGGTAACGCTCTCGAGAGTTTTGGTCACTGCGGTCACCTGGCGGGTGACCTCTTCAAGCTCCGTACTGAGCTCAATGTTGATGTCGTATTGGGTTTTGACCGCCGCCGCCGACTCGGGAGTTTTATCTTTAGCTTCTTCGGCCTCTTCCCTTACTTTGGCAGCCTCCTGTTGCTGTCTTTCTGCAGCCAGGGCCTGCCACGCTTTCATCAGGGCCTCGCGGCCTGCTATTTCCCGGGTGGCCAGATCACTTTCGGCCGTCAACAGCGATACCAGAATTTCATGGCCGTTTAATTGCTGTTCATATACTTTTATTTCCGCCTTCAGTTTGAGTTGCTCTGCCCGAAGCAACAGGCGGCGGGATTCGGTTATAAGGGCGTGATCACCGGCAGCAGGTTGGTTTTGCAATTTTTCGTTTATTATCTTGAGACGTTCTTTAGCATCGGCAATATTTTTCGGAAGGTGCTCGAGGAGATCTTTTTGCTTGTTTAATTGATCATTCCAGCCCGCGAGGCGGTCTTTGGCCGCGACAAGTTGCACCTGTTCCTGCCGTACACGCTGTTCAAGCTGGAGGGCATTTTTTTCTGCAGCCATCGCCTTGACCTTTTCCGGCTGCTGAAAAGGCTTAGCTATTTCAGATTGAATATTTTTTATGCGTTTGGGCGCGGATTTTATCTGCTGTGAAATCGCCTCAGATTGTCGATTTAATTCATGATGTAATTCAAAGAAGCGAATTGCCTGGTCGAGTATTTTGATGGCACTGTCTTTGCTCGCTTTTTCCAGATTCTGCGAAGCTTCCACCTCGGAGCGCTTCAGCTTGAGTTTGTCAAGGGTCAAGTCCGCTGCGGATTGCGCCGGCACCACGGGCGCATTTGATGGAGGTTGTGAAGACGCATTTTGGCCGGCAACAAAGGAAGGGTTCAGGATTGTCGCCAGCAGAACCAGAACGACAACGATCCATAAATGGTGAAGCTTTGAAATTTTTGACATTATATTTCTCCCCAATTATTAAATCGAATTATAACGCTTGATTTAAAAAAAGAAAGGTATAATTGAAAAATGGGCTTGACCGGATTGGCAATGATAATTAACTTGGGCCAACTTTTTGGTTGCATGATATTAATGTTTTTGGAGAATTAGAGTTGATGTTTGGAGATCATAAATGTATGCGATTCAATCGGCAGCCTTATTTTTTAAGTATTTGCATTTTACTTCTATTGTCAGTGCCATCCCGGGCTGTCGACGAAAGTAATCAAGAACGCAGGTTATCCTTTTACAATACCCATACCCATGAGCGCTTGACGGTTATTTACAAAAAGGGGGATGACTATGTTATGGAAGGCATGCAAAAGATAGGCTATATCCTGCGCGATCACCGGGCCAATGAAGTCCACGCCATGGATCCCAGGCTAATGGATTTTCTGTATGACCTGCTGACAGAAGTGAATAATCATGGCGAGGTCCATATCATCAGTGGTTACCGCTCGCCGAAAACCAATGCCGAGTTGTGCAAAAAAAGCAACGGGGTCGCCCGGCACAGTCGTCACATCCAGGGCCAGGCCCTTGATTTCCGTCTGCCGGGAACCGATACCGCCGTTTTGCGGGACACGGCCCGTACGATGAAACGCGGGGGGGTCGGCTATTATAAGAAGTCGGATTTTATACAGATAGACACGGGCAGAGTCCGCAATTGGTAGCACTTGCGTTTCGTGTTACGGGTTGCGCGTTACGTGGCAGAATTCGAAACATGGACATGATAGCTCAAAAGAGAAAAGAAAATCAGAAGAGCAGAAGATAAGAAGGTCGGAAGAACCTTCTCAATTAACCGACAGTAAACTAAAAAGGGGTACACCGTGAAGGCAGGGCTTATTTTAGTGGATATTCAAAACGATTATTTTCCGGGGGGACAGATGGAGCTGGTGGGAATTTCGGAAGCCGGTCAAAAGGCCGGTGAGCTGTTATCTTTTTTCCGCGCTAACAACTGGCCGACCTTTCACATCCAGCATTTATCGGTCCGCAAAGGTGCGACCTTTTTTTTGCCGGACACCCAGGGAGCTGAGATTCATGATTGTATCAAGCCGCTTTCTGATGAACGGATGATTCAAAAACACTACCCCAACAGCTTCCGGGAAACCGCGCTTCTTGAGGAACTGAAAAAGGAAGAGGTGAAAAAAGTGGTCATCTGTGGAGCGATGAGCCACATGTGCATCGATGCCACCGTACGGGCCGCTTTTGATTTCGGATTTGAGTGCGTGGCCATTCAGGATGCCTGTGCCACACGCAATCTTGAATTCGGGGGCAAAACCATTGCAGCCGAGCAAGTCCATGGCTCATTTATGGCTGCGTTGGAGTCCGCTTATGCCAAGGTACTTACAGCCGAAGCCTTTAAAACAGATTAGCTTGTTCATCATCAACAACCTTTGGTCAGAGGCCAACATCCAAGTCGGACTATCCAAATAAATCCTTGACATTTTAGCCAAATCCGATATTACCGATCCAAAAGCGGCTGATTAATTGTTGTGCTAATAGCTATTCCTATCTGTTCGATCGGCCTTTCACGAATCTTATCGAATATTCATCCTGCGTAAAGTGTTGTTCGCCATTACAAAATTATCCTGAAATTTGAATCCGGGAATAATTTAGGGATGTCAATTTACTAATAATAATGACAATATCAAGGGGGCACACAATGGCGAAATATATCGTAAAGCCGGGCGATACCCTGTCGAAAATAGCAACCAGCAAATTAGGCTCAGCCGGTAAGTGGCGCGTTATTGCAGAGCTAAATGGAATCGTTGATCCGGCCCGGATCCGGGTGGGGCAGCGGTTGCAGTTACCGGGGGAAGTGACCGAGGTGCCCAGTGTTGTTAATACTGCCGAAGGCGTTCAGGCGTTCGGCAAAGAACGGATTCGAATCAGTGTGGAAAACAAAGTGGTTTGTGCAACCTTGCTGACAAAGCCGGAAAAAATTTTTGTGGGCCGATTACACCGCAAAGGACTCTATCGTGTGGGTTTGCATGATCCTGAAAATTTTATTGCCGATCATCGGATAAAGCTGCAGGAAGTAAATCTGACCGATTCCGAAATGAATGTAATTTTTGCGACCTCCGAAAATGAGGGCAATCTGGATGCTGTTAATACCTGGGATAATCAATTTATCAGCTTTGGGATGTTCCAGTGGACGGCGGGTGGCGCCGGCAAACCCGGTGAACTCCCGGCCCTACTGAAAATTATAAAGGACAGCTATCCGGACAATTTTCAACATTACTGGGGGCAGTTCGGACTGGATGTGGTCGATGTCGGCCATCGAACCGGCTGGTTCAGTTATCGCCGGAAAAAGCTGATTTCTGCTGGGGATAAAGCCATGCTGCGGGAGCATATCTGGGCCTATCGCTTTGCCCGGGCAGGCGCTGACATTGAAGTTCAGGCCGCTCAGATACGGCATGCCGTCAATCGCATTAACCAGTTTTACTACATCAATTCTTCCAGGCTTAACGGTTACGCATTGGCCGATCTGATAACCTCGGAATACGGTGTCGCGCTGCTGTTGGATAACCACGTCAACCGCCCCGGGTACGTACACAGCTGTATTGCTGAAGCATTGGCCCTCAGCAACCTGTCCGCCGCAGAAATGTCCCGGGCGGGTGACGAAGAGGAACAGCGGGTCATAAAAAATTACCTGGATGTTCGGGAGACCTATGGCAAGTGGCCAATGACCGATGCCAGGCAGCGCGCCTCGGTTACAAGGGGCTATGTGGTGGATGGCATCATTTCAGCCGCCAGGGGGTCGCTTGCCTTAGAGGCGATGGCTTAATATGAATCGGTTTCGATCGTTTTGATGGTTAATATCGTTTGGCTCGTTTGACCTTCCGGGAATTAATCGATTAGGCCCTTAGGGGCCTTTATCTAACAACATGTTGTCAGAAAATGATGGTATTATGCTGGAGAGACTCATCTCGCTGGGATAACAATTCAATCGTCAATTCCGGCTTGTCCGGATTGGGTCGCGGTAGTAAATCCAATATAACACTTTTTTATTCACAAAAGTAGAAAGGAGATCTAAAATGGCTGCCAAGAAAATTCTAATGATTGTCGGTGATTTTGTGGAAGATTATGAGGCGATGGTGCCTTTTCAGGCGCTGCAAATGATCGGTCACACGGTCCATGCCGTATGCCCGGGCAAGAAGGCCGGGGAAACTGTCCGTACCGCCGTCCATGATTTCGAGGGCGATCAAACCTACAGCGAAAAGCCGGGGCATAACTTTGGTTTGAATGCATCATTTGATGAAATCAAGGCTGAAGATTACGATGCGCTGGTGATTCCCGGAGGACGGGCGCCGGAATATATCCGCCTGAACGACACCGTATTGAAAATTGTAAGTCATTTTGCAGAAGCCGACAAACCGATTGCAGCTATCTGTCATGGTGCCCAGGTGCTCGCTGCGGCAGGGGTACTCAAAGGAAAGAGTTGCTCCGCTTATCCGGCGGTCGGGCCTGATGTGAAAATCGCCGGCGGGGAATATATGGACATTCCTGTGGACCAGGCCCACGTGGACGGCAACCTGGTGACTGCACCGGCCTGGCCGGCACATCCGGCCTGGCTGGCTGAATTTTTGACGGTGCTGGGGACCAAAATCGAGCTTTAGGCTGAATGAATTAAGGGCCATTGGTGTAATGCTCATGTGAAACTACAAAGTTTCTTCTTCGATCAGACTGGACGCTCGCGGCCAGAGGCAATGCTCATATGAAACGCGACAGATCCGCACCACCCCGCACCACCGAAACTTTTCAGGATCGGTCATTCCAACCGATAGAAGGGAGGAGAAAATAATGAGTGATTTGATCGATGTCGAGTTGAAAGATCCTATTGCAGTAGTTGCCCTGAACCGACCGCAAGCATACAATGCCTTCAATTATGAGCTGGTTTCTCAACTGGCAAACCATTTAACCACGCTGGCCGGAGATGACGGTGTGCAGGGGGTTGTCATCACCGGAAGGGGTAAAGCCTTCTGCGCCGGAGGCGACTTAAAGTGGGCGCTCGAATATCCCACCGGCCCCGGTGCCGCCTTCCACACCCTGGCCTCGCAGTTCCATCTGGCGGTTCTTGAAATTCGCAGAATGAAAAAGCCGGTGGTGGCCGCCATCAACGGTGCCGCCGCCGGTGGCGGATTTTCTCTGGCCCTGGCCTGCGATTTCCGGGTAATGGACCAATCGGCTGTTTTAAAGCAGGCGTATACGTCAGCCGGATTATGCATTGACGGCGGCGGCACATTCACCTTGCCACGACTGGTGGGATTTGCCCGTGCGCTTGAAATTGCGGCCTTTGACAAACCGATTCCATCTGACCAGGCCTTCGAATGGGGGCTGGTGACAAAGGTGGTTGAGGACGGACAGTCTCTGAGTGAGGCCACGGCGATGGTTCAGGATCTGGCCCGGAGATCTTTAAATTCTTTTGCCTGGACCAAAAAACTGATCACCGATTCTTTCAACACCTCGTTTGAAACCCAGATTGAAATTGAAAGAGCCGCCCTTGAAGCGTGTGCCCTTCATCCCGACGGCCGGGAAGGGTTAACAGCCTTTTCTGAAAAGCGCAACCCGGAGTTTGCCAAAAAATAGTCGAAGCTCTAAATAAATGACCGCTAACAACCGGTCAAGCGCTAACGGTTCACCAAAAAGGCATTTGGGGAGAAACTCCTCGACACCCCCAATAATTGATACCATCAGGAAAATTTGCAAACCCTGACGCTGTCTGATGATACGGATTGTATTGCGTTTTGGCCTGGATTCTATCCTGAATAATTTTTAAATTTCGCCGGCTGCCGGCCAACCCTTACCCGCTTTTGATGTTGCCAGGCTCTTTAGGATTTGTTATGTTTCCCGGATAATCCGCGACATTTGAAGGACTTTCGGGAACAGGCAATTTCTAAATGGTAGACCTTGATAGAAATAAAGTATCGTTTATTTTCCTGGGTATTCTGGTGCTGGTGGCCGTGGGGGTCGTGCTCAAGTATGCCGGGACCGCCATCCTTCCTTTGATAATTGCCTGGCTGTTTTCTTTTCTGGTAGGCCCGGTGGTAAATTTCATGACCGACAGGAAAGTTCCGGCCACCCTGGCGGTTTTTATCGTCATGATCTTTCTGGTGGGCGTTATCTATCTGTCGGGCACCTTTTTGTATAGCCGGATTTCGGCCTTTGCCGCGGCTTATCCGGAATATCGTTCGCGGATGACGGAGTTGATCGTCGCTTTAACGAGCCAGCTGAATCTCGGCTTTGATCCCCTCGCCGGTATCAACTGGGGTCAGAGTGTGGGCCGCTTTCTGGTGACATTGTCCGGATCGATATTTACCTTTGCTTCCAAGCTGGTGCTGGTGGGCATTTTTTTGTTTTTTATCCTGCTCGGCAAGCCGTTTTTTAAATACAAAATTCTAAAATCTTTTTCAGACCACAGAGCCAACCAGCTAAGCGAGATCACCTATTCGATTACAGGACAGATCCGGCGTTATTTATCGCTGCAATTTTTAATCAGTTTATGCACCGGATGCCTGGTCTGGTTGGCCCTCTCATTGATAGGTGTGGACTTTGCGGTTACCTGGGGTGCGCTGGCTTTTTTTCTAAATTTTATTCCTACGGTCGGCTCCATCGCCGCCTCCATCCCTCCGATTCTTCTGGCCCTGGTGCAATTTTATCCCAGTTTCTGGCCCGGCGTCATCACCTTTTTTGTACTTTTGACCATCCAGCTTGGCATCGGCAATGGCATCGCTCCGAAAGTTTTGGGCGATCAATTGAATCTCAGTCCGGTGGTTATCCTGCTGTCGCTGTTATTCTGGGGCTGGCTGTGGGGAATTGTCGGCGCTCTGCTCTCGATTCCGATTACAGCCGCCCTTAAAATTGTGTGTGAGAATATTGAACCCTTGCAGCCCATAAGCGTCATGATGGGTTCGGGTAAAAGCTATCGGCGAGAATTTATGAAATTAGAAAAAAGCTTCCCGGAAGTCGGCACCCTGATTGACCCCCCGAAAGACAACTAAGCAACCGTTCATCAAGTTCGAGGTTCTAACCACTTGAGGCGGGTTTCTCGATTTGGGATTTTAGATTGCGGATTTTGGATTGAAATAAGGTAAGAAATCTGATTTGCAATTGATTGGCGATCGGATTCTATAGTTTAAGCCATTTTGCCCTGCGTGCCGAGCCATAGTCACGACCAGGCGTGACG
>JAIVWA010000118.1:0-9979 GCA_049190255.1 Gammaproteobacteria bacterium
ACTCGCAACCCGTAACCCGCAACTCGCAACTCGCAACTCGCAACCCGTAACCCGCAACTCGCAACCCGTAACCCGCAACTCGTAACCCGTAACCCGCAACTCGTAACCCGCAACTCGCAACCCGTAACCCGCCTTACGCCACAGAAACACGGCGAACTTCCAGGATATCGGTTATCCCCTCAAATACTCTGTGGATACCGTCCTGTTTAAGGGTTTCCATCCCCTGTTTAATCGCCTGTTCGGCAAGGTCCTGGGAGGTGGCCTGTTTTTTAATCAACATTTTTATTTCGGGTGTCCCCTCCATGAGTTCATGGATACCCATCCGGCCTTTATACCCCGATCCGTTACAGATTTCGCAGCCAGGAGACCGAAATAGCTCCAGGCGGGAGGTGTATGAGTATCCGGCCGTTGCCAAAGCCGTTTTCCCGAAATCAGCCTCAACATCTTCAAACTCATCCTGGGTTGGATGATAGGCTTCCTGACATTTATTGCATAGTCGCCGGACCAGCCGTTGGGCCAGTACGCCAAGAAAGGAGTCGGCAATGTTCAACGGGTTCATGCCCATATCCAGGAGCCGGGTCAGAGTTTCCGGAGCGTTGTTGGTATGCAGGGTGGACAAAACCAGATGGCCGGTAAGTGATGCTTCAATGGCTGTCGCCGCGGTCTCGCGATCCCTCATCTCACCGATCATAATAATGTCCGGGTCCAATCTCAGAAAACCACGCATAATTCTGGAAAAATCAAGACCGATCTTGGGCCTCACCTGAACCTGTCGCAATCCTGCCTGGGTGATTTCCACCGGGTCTTCAGCGGTCCAGATTTTAACTCCCGGTTTGTTGACATGGCCCAGCGCGGCGTGCAGAGTGGTCGTCTTTCCGGAACCGGTGGGGCCGACACACAAAATCAGGCCGTAGGGCCTGCCAATGATTTTCTCCAGAACTTTTAAGTTTCTTTCGCGCAGCCCGATTTCATCCAACTTATAGCTGCTGGAGCGGGTCAATATTCGCAATACCACATCCTCAAATCTTCCAGCGGTGGGCATGGTGGAAACCCGCAACTCAAATTCGGGGATGCCTTTTCGTTTTAATCTTATTTTACCGTCCTGGGGAAGCCTTTTTTCTGCAATATCCAGTTCCGACATAATTTTAAGCCGTGAGACGATGGCCGGCGCCATCGTATTGGGCACCTGGATATATTCATGGCATACACCATCGGTGCGGAAACGGATAGTAGTCTTGCGGGTTATCGGCGACGGTTCAATGTGAATATCGGAGGCATCGTTGCGATAAGCGGTAATCAAAACCTGGTCAACGAATTTAACCACCTGGCTGGATGACTCATCAAGGCCGCGGATGTCTTCTTCAATTTCTTCTTCTTCTTCAAAGGTAACATCGGGGATGATATCATCCAAATCATCAAAATCAGTTGTCGTGGAGGTTTCAGCCCGGGGATCAAAGAAATGATTGATATATTTATCAATGTCCTCTTTAAAACCAACACTGAAAACGATTTTTTGGTTGGTCATCAGGGCTTTGATGTGATCCGTTTTACGTAGATCTTTGGGATCATCGACAAGTATTTCCACGCCTTTTTTGCTCCAGGTTATTGGGACCCAAACATAGTAGAGCAGAAACGACTTTTTGAGCTTACCGATCAACTCAAAAGGAATGGGGAACTCCTCGTCAAAATCCCGAAAGCGACATCCAAAATACTGAGACAGTGATTTGCCCACATTCTCTTTTTTGACACTGAATCGATCAACCAGCACAAATTCGACGCTTTTATTTATTTTTTTGGCTATGGACAGGGCTTCCTGCAACTGGTTGGTGGTGACAATTTTATTGCGAATCAGGTAATCATAACGCGAACTGGTTGAACTTTTGGCTTTTAGGGCATTAAGTCTCTCAACGGCTTCGGTATGAGAAGGATCGATAGCGGCAGCCGCTTCATAAAGGTCATAGGCAAGATCGAAGTGATCCTTTCTTTCCAGCTGCAATCCGAGCCAGAATTTGAGCTGGGCGGTTTCTTTTTCCTGAATGTTTTGTTTATAGATGGCTTTATAGGCTGATTTTACAACATCCTGGGGTTGTTTGACATCCAGCAGGCAGGTTAGATAATCACAAATAATTTTGGCAGGTGAATAATCAGCTTCAGAATAATTGAATTTGCTGTAATCAAATTCGAGCAGCTTTTCATATTCAGCGATGGCCTCTTCCATCAGCCCCAGTTCTTTTAAAGCGGCGGCGCCGTCAAGCAGCGTCGGCACATCATCATGGCTGGACAATGTCTTTTTGAATATAGAGATATCTTCCTCAGAAAATCCCTGACCTTCGGCTTTTTCCTGATCCTCAATATCTTTTTTCAAAAAGTTGATTTTATTAACAACGGTCTTACGAATTTGACCATCTTTGCCAGGCAGGCTGGCAAGAATCTGTTCATAAACCTGAAGCGCCTCTCGCGGCATCCCCATGGAATGACAGGTTTCGGCCTCTTTAAATTTCGTTTCTATTTCAGACTGCCCGATCGGCTGGATATTATTCATAAAATTCAATTCCGATTCAGATTCTGTTTAATTTCCAAATTATAGCGGTGGAATTTTGTCGATTGCCAATATTGGGTCGATCGGATTAACGGTTTAAATTCATTAAAATATGGCGTCATCCGCTAAATCGAACGTCATATTCAGGGCACAAAAAAAAGACGCTCCTATTCCTTTTACATAGGTTGAGCGGTTCAGGGTTCAACGTTCCGGGTTGAAAAACCCCCGAACAACTCATATAAAGCCATTTCACCCCATGGGGTATGTCGAGTATTCCGGATTTTGATCAATATATTAAGCAGTGTCCATCGGTTGTAACCTTTGAACCTTGAACCAATCAGTTTAGGTTTTAAATAGCACATACCTGGGTATCGGCTGTTTTTAGACAAACTTTAGATTGTTTGAGAGGTTGTCTGGGTTGGCGTTTGAAGCGGCCGTTGCCGGGTTGACAAGAATCATTTTCATTTTATTATTTCTCTGGTATAATCTGAAAATAATGAAAAGTTGTACTTGCCAAATTTGGTGGTTTGAAACCTGAATCGTTCAATATCCGTTAATAAATCCCAATGGGTTTTTAACTCAATCGGGGTACCATTGAACTCAAAGAGGAGCCAATATGCCCGTTTATGAATACGAACATCTGAATAAACCCTGCACCCTGGGAAAGGTGTTTGATTATAGGCAGTCAATCACTGACAAACAGCTCAAGCTTTGCCCAAACTGTTCAGGACCGGTACAAAAGCTCATTTCCCGTACCAATATCAGTTGCCCCAAAACAAATGGAGAATTGCGCGACCTCGGGTTTACAAAACTGGTTAAGCGCGATGACGGTGTTTATGAAAATGTTACCGCCCGGCAGGGTGACAGCCGTTATATGGTTAATGGAAAACCTGAAACAATACCGGATCTGAGCAAAACCATCAGCGACTAGCAAGAACAAACCGGGGATTCGCCCCATTTCCGACCTCGTAACACACTATGAAAATAGCTCTTTTTTTTGGACAATATCTATGTCTATTAGCGCAAAATTGAGGGATTTAGGCATTGAGGGATTAAAGGATAAAATAAATAAATTAAGATAGATAGAATTCCTTCAATTCCTAAATTCCTCAATCCCTGAATGCCTGAATTAGACCTATGTCCAAATTTATTAACGAAATTTAGCAGTCTATCGACACCCATTATGGATAAAAATGATCAGCTGATTCAAGACCCGCTCCCGGGAAAACACCTGGTGAAATTTTGCGGTGATACCGCGGTTTTCACCCTTATTTTACCGCAGCCGCAAAACGGTTCGGCCTGGGTGCGCACCAATATCGGGCAGGCCGGAATCATCCGCAGGGAGATTATCCGGCAGGTCGAACAGGATGAAACGCCTCTGGGCCGAGCCTGGTTTGACATCCCGATGAAACCGGTCGACGAGCTGACCTTTAGGGCAACTTTGCCGCTGTGTGAAAGCGGACACTTTGAAGCCAAATGTTTCTTTTTACCACCTGCCGCAACGACCCCGATCTGGCCCCAGGGTTCCAATACCATCATAAATGTTGATTCTGCGGATGCTTGCTGCGCCAACATCATTTATAACGCTTTTGTGCGGCAATTCGGCCCCAACAAAGCGGTTGCCGCAACCCTTGACGGCTCGCAACGGGAGCTAATCGAAAACCTGGACCAAAACGGCTATACGGTAATTCCGCCTTCGGGAACGTTTCGAGATTTAATCGCTGAACTTGATTTTATTTTGGGCGAGCTGGGTTGCCGCAATCTGATGCTGCTGCCGATTCATCCCACCCCCACCACCTTCGGACGTATGGGAAGATTCGGCAGTCCCTATGCGGCCTTGAGCTTCACCGCGGTGGATCCGGCCCTGGCCGAATTTGATCATCATGCCACCCCGTTGGAACAGTTTATCGAGCTGGTGGATGCCGTTCACCAACGCAACGCCAGGATATTTATCGACATCGCCATCAACCACACCGGCTGGGCCGCCAGTCTTCACGAAACCCACCCCCAATGGCTGGTCCGGGGCCCCGAGGGGAAAATCCAGGTACCCGGGGCCTGGGGGGTGAACTGGGAAGACCTTACCAAATTGGATTTCAGCCACAAGGATTTATGGCGGTACATGGCGGACGTTTTTCTGACCTGGTGCAACCGCGGTGTGGACGGCTTTCGCTGCGATGCCGGCTACATGATTCCGGCTGCGGCCTGGAAATACATTGTCGCCCGAGTCCGCGACCAGTATCCGGACACCGTATTTTTGCTTGAGGGCCTGGGGGGAAAAATTTCGGTGACCCGTGATTTGTTAAATAGCGCCAATTTAAACTGGGCCTATTCGGAACTGTTTCAAAATTATGACCGCCAACAAATTGAAAATTATCTGCCGGAATCCATGGGGATTTCAAATAGCGACGGGATCACGGTCCATTTCGCGGAAACCCACGACAATCTCCGCCTGGCATCCCGTTCACAGGCCTACGCCCGCATGCGCACGGCGCTGTGCGCCCTTGTTTCCAACCAGGGGGCCTATGGGTTTGCCAACGGGGTGGAGTGGTATGCCGCCGAAAAAATCAATGTTCACAACTGCCCTTCACTGAACTGGGGCGCACCCGTCAACCAGGTAGACCGGATCCGTCGTTTGAATCAACTGCTCAAAGTACTGCCGGTGTTTCAGGGGCAAACGGAAGTAAAAATGGTCCAGGAGGACGGCGGGAACCATATCGTTCTGCTGCGTCGCCATATTCCCACCGGCAAATCGCTGCTGGTGGTGGTCAACCTGGATGATGAAAACCAGACCATGGCCACCTGGAATTCGTCGGTCACGGGCATGACGGATCCGCATTTTGTCGACCTTCTCAGCGATGCCCCGGTGAGCGTTTCACAATCAAACAATCGGTCCACCTATTTGCTGGATCCCGGCCAGGTGTTATGCCTTAGCCAGGATGAAACAGATCGGCAATCGCTGCAGCAACTGCCCGATGGGCCTTTTTGGCTGCCGGGGCAGGTTGAAATCCAGCGTCTGCGGACCAAGGCCTTTGAAGTGTTTTCTTTTTATCACGGCACCCGGAATCTGGACGATCTTGATCCTGATCGCATGGCCGGGCAGCTGAAAGAAGATCCGTTAAGTTTCTGTAAAAGCATCAATCCGCTGAGCAGTGAAACCAGAGTCGTCACCTGGCAATGGCCGCGTGATCTTCGGCGGGAGGTCATGTTACCGCCGGGACATTTTCTGATCCTGCGGGCCGACTGTGCCTTTAGAGCCCGATTATTTGACGGACCGCAGGCCCTGGCATGCGAAGATAGCCTGGAAAACGCCGACGGGGAATTTTTTGCACTGTTTACGCCGGTCGTGCCGCCTGGGTCAGCCACGACCTATTTGCTGAAGCTATCCATCTTTTCACCGGATGGGGGTCGGCATGAAGAAGCCGCTCTTCTGGCGTTGCCCAAGCCCGATCGGATTCGGGTAAAACGAATGTTTCAGCGCCAGGAACTGCTGAGAAAGCATTTGACGTTTCTCAATACCAACGGACGCGGCGGGATGCTGCGGATACCGGTTTCCTGGGGCAAACTGACCAGCCGCTATGACTGCCTGCTGGCAGCCAACCTCCATGCGAAAATCCCTGAAGATCGCTGGATCATGTTCACCCGCTGCCGGGCCTGGCTGGTGTTTCAGGACTACTCCCAGGCATTAAACACCGACTGCCTGGAAGGATTTGCGCTAAGTGATGACGAGGGCGCCTACTGGCACTATCACATTCCCAGCGGACAGGGCGAAGACGTTTTAATGACCCTGGGGCTAAAAATGATCGCCGCAAAAAATGCCGTGCAATTGACTTTTTATCGCCGACCCGACGGGGGGGCCGCCGGACGGCTGGAAGATAACAAGCCGGTTCAGCTCATTTTACGTCCGGACATTGAAAACCGCAATTTTCATCAAGCCACCAAAGCCTATCTGGGACCGGAAGACGGGTGGCCTCATAAGATTGCCTCTAGCAAAAGCGAAATTCAATTTACCCCGGACGCCGGCCATCACCTGCGGATACAAATATCGGACGGAGAATTTGTCCGGGAACCCGAATGGCAGTATATGGTTCACCGAGACGTTGATGCCGGTCGCGGCCTGGATCCGGATTCCGACTTATTCAGCCCCGGATACTTCACGGTTTTTTTAAGGGGTGATCAACAGGTGACGCTGGCGGCAGAAATTTCCCAAACCCCTGAAGCCGTTAATTCAGAGAAGATCCATTTACCCCGACGGCCGACGGGATCTTTTGCCTCGGATACGGGCATCTGGCGTCAACCCCAGAAAATATTAGGCCGGGCCCTGGATGACTTTGTGGTGCGTCGCGGGGAGTTGAAATCAGTTATTGCCGGGTATCCCTGGTTTTTGGACTGGGGCCGGGATGCCTTGATTTTTGTGCGCGGTTTAATTGCCGCCCAAAAATTTGAGGAGGCCCGGATGATATTGAAGCAATTCGGCCGATTTGAACAACAGGGCACCCTGCCGAATATGATCCAGGGCGATAATGCCGGAAACCGGGATACCTCAGATGCCCCGCTGTGGTTCATTCAGGCCTGTGGCGACTTGATCCGTGCTGAAAAAACGGACGGCTTTCTGGATGAAGCCTGCGGGGGACGGACCATCCGTCAAATCCTTTTATCCATCGGTCAATCTTTTATGGCCGGCACGCCCAACGGCATTTACATGGACCCTGAAACCGGCCTTATATTCAGTCCGATCCATTTTACCTGGATGGACACCAATCATCCGGCCGGCACGCCCCGGCAGGGATATCCCATTGAAATCCAGGCGCTTTGGTATTCGGCTTTAGGCGTTCTATCAGTTGTGGACCGTGCTGAAAACCGCAACCAATGGCGCCAATTATCCGAAACGGTTCAATCCTCGATTTTAAACCTGTTCTGGCGTGATGGCCCGGGGTTTCTCGCCGACTGCCTCCACGGGTCGTCCGGGCAGTCGGCCGCTGAGGCCGTCGCCGATGATGCCCGGCGACCGAACCAGCTGTTGGCCATCACCCTGGGGGCCGTCAGTGACAAACAAATTTGCCGCCGGATTCTAGCGGCCTGTGAAGAGCTGCTGGTACCCGGTGCCATCCGCAGTCTGGCCGACCGAACGGTGAGTCATCCAATTGAAATTGTCCACCGGAATCAGGTTATCAATGATCCCCACAACCCCTACCAGAGGGAGTACACCGGCGATGAGGACACCCGGCGCAAACCCGCCTATCACAACGGCACGGCCTGGACCTGGCTGTTTCCATCTTTTTGCGAAGCCTGGGTACAAAGCTACGGCGATGAAGGCCAAGCAGCGGCGCTGGCCTGGCTTTCCAGTGGAGTGCGGCTTTTAGACAGTGGCTGTCTGGGCCATATACCGGAAATTATGGACGGTGACGCCCCCCACACCCCGCGCGGCTGTGATGCGCAGGCCTGGGGTGCCAGTGAATTGTTGCGGGTATGGCTTAAATTGACATCTGTCGACAGTTAATGTTATCAGGGCTACCTCAATATCCCCAGCAGTTCTAGGTGAATTTATTTACTGAATAAACTGCTGGGTCTGTGGTGAATATTAAAACTATTTTTCGCAAAGCCCTTTTCTGAAAATCGCGCAACTCATTGCAAATGCTATCGTTTATAGGCTATCAAAAGCGTTCTCGTTGGCTATATTTTTTCAAATAAGCCCATTGCAACCCAAAATAGTTGTTTTTATTGCTCAATGAGGCTTTCACCCAGAATTGCTTGGCAAGATATGTCAAGTTTGACAACCACCTGTTTTTGTGCAGCACATAGGAACATGGAAGGAGATTAAAGATGAAATACAAACAACTTGGAAGAACCGGATTGCTCGTCTCGGAATTGTGTTTCGGAACCATGACATTCGGCGGCAGAGGATTTTGGAGTGCGATCGGTCAACTGCCCCAGGACGCAGCGGACAACCTTGTCGGCCGTGTGCTCGAAGCGGGGGTCAACTTTATCGATACGGCCGATGTGTACTCCGAAGGAGAATCCGAGAAGATGCTGGGCAAAGCCCTGGGAAATCGCCGCAAAGATGTGGTGCTGGCAACGAAAGTATTGGGCCGCATGGGGCCCGGACCCAACCAAACCGGTCTGTCACGCAGTCATATCATGCAGGCGGTTGAAGACAGCCTGACCCGGTTGGGGACCGATTACATCGACCTGTATCAGATTCACGGGTTCGATGCCGTCACCCCCATGGAAGAGACCCTTCGTGCCCTGGACGACCTGGTGCATGCGGGAAAGGTCCGCTACATCGGCTGTTCCAATCTGGCCGCCTGGCAATTGATGAAATCACTGTGGCTCTCCGACAAATACAACCTTTACCGCTTTGAGAGCTTGCAAGCCTACTACACCATCGCTGGCCGGGATCTCGAGCGGGATATCGTGCCGGTCTTGCAGGATCAGAACCTGGGACTGATGGTCTGGAGTCCCCTGGCCGGCGGCCTGCTGTCCGGCAAATTCGACCGCGAAGGAAAGGGGCCGGCAGGTGCTCGTCGTGTTGATTTCGATTTTCCGCCGGTGAGTAGGGAACGCGCCTTCAACACCGTCGATGTGATGCGGGAAATCGCTCGCGAAAAGAATGTGTCCGTGGCCCGGATCGCCTTGGCATGGCTGCTGCACCAGCCGGTGGTCACCAGCGTGATCATCGGTGCCAAAACCCCGGAACAGCTGGCTGATAACCTCGCCGCATCGGATGTGACGCTGTCCGACGCTGACCTGGATCGCTTGCAAAAGGTCAGCGAACTGCCCGCAGAATATCCCGGCTGGATGATCAAAACCCAATCCACGAACCGTTTTCCGGAACCGCCGGAAGACGCTTGACCGCATCTGCCGGGCGTTATTCAGATTCTAAGGGACGTTCTTGAATATATTTAGATTTTTGTAGTGCAGTCGCTAACGTTGAAATAAGTTCGATTTATCACTGAAAATCAACTGCCACAGATTTCTTTGATACCTCCAACTTATCGGCAAAAATAAAGCCTCAAAAAAAGTTGTGATATGATCATTTCCAATTATTGGCCCTAAAGTTATGCTTTCTGCTATTGATCAACACTTTGGAAATCTTCAAAAACATGTGATATTCACATCATACCTATAATTTGTTGAGATTTCATATAATGGCAAGATATATTAAAAGTCTGCAAATCAAATTTTATGTAATCAACACAGCACTGAAATTCATCGTTTTACTTTAAGATATACCGTGATATCTTAAAAATAAAATAAAAGGCGGACCACTATATGTTGTGTCCGCTATTTTTTTAATAAAAATCAATAAAGGAGAGATTAGAACTGCAAATCCAACGCTTTCTGCCAATGCGAAAAGATTTAATTTATAGCCGTAGTCCTCAGGTAGAGGCGAGTTAATCTATTGGGGTAACCTAACCCGGACAAGCCGGAACCAAACAGGTA
>JAIVWA010000119.1:0-9825 GCA_049190255.1 Gammaproteobacteria bacterium
GTAACCCGCAACCCGTAACGCGTAACCCGCAACCCGTAACGCGCAACCCGTAACCCGTAACCCGGAACACGCAACCCGCAACGCGATCAGGTCCCATTGCCCTTCAGTTGCCGGATCTTTTCCATCAGCGCTTCTTTGTCTTTTTCTTTAATGTTCAGCGATTTCTGATAAGATTTCAGCGCATTGGGCTTGTCGTCCAGTTTAAGGTAAGCATCGCCGAGGTGCTCCAGCATAATGGGATCGTCGGGAACCAGTTCGATTGCTTTTTTTAAGTATTTTAAGGCGATATCGAATTTTCCCTTTTTATAATATACCCAACCCAGGCTATCGGTTATATACCCGTCATTGGGCTTGTATTTTAAGGCCTCTTTGATCAGGCGCTCGGCTTCATCAAGATTCAGCCCCAGATCAGCATAGGTATATCCAAGATAATTCAAGGCATTGGCATGTTTGGGGTCTAATGATATCACCGTTCGCATGGCTTCCATCGAGGCTTCTTTTTTGTTCCACTTGTCATAGACAACGCCTATGCGAAAATAATACCGCGCATTGTCCGGCTCTATTTCAATGGCCTGCTTGATATACTGAGCGGCATTTTCATAATCTTCGAGTTCTTCATAAAAAGTTCCCAGGTAATATTTAAAGTCAGGATTGTCGGGATCTTTTTCAATGGCGGACTTTAAAAACTTAACGGCGGCATCGTTTTTTTTCTGTTCCTGATAGACAAAGGCCACATGTACAACTGCGTCTTGAAAGAACCTGGATTCCGGGGTTACTTTTTCAAAATGGATAATTGCTTTCTCGTTATTTTTAAGCCCGTAATAGGCCACACCTCCCAGGTGGTTTAAATCCGGGCTATCCGGTATTGCCTTTAACATACCGTTGATGACAATCAGGGCCTCATCATATTTTTTCTGATCGATATATAGCTGAATGACGACGACAATAACCTCGAATTCATTCTGACTCCTGAGCCCCAGATTCACGAGCATTCTTTGGGCATCTTTTTTCTTTCCCGCCTGATGATAATAATAGGCAAGTTCCATGGCGGCCCGTATATTGCCGGGGTCATTTTCTATAATATCCTCATAGAGTAAAATGACTTTTTTTGTTTTTCCCTGGGTTTTGTATAAATTAACTAGTTCAAATTGAGGTTCGGAGCGATCAGGCATCAATTCGAGCGCTTTTTTAAACTCTCTCTCCGCGTCATCAAAATTACCCTGCTTGGCGTGAATTCTGCCAAGAAAAAAGTGTCCGGTATACGAACCGGGGTAATTTTCAACCTGTCGGTTAAATATGTCCTTGGCACGTTCGAGGTCACCGGCATCCATGTACAGACTACCCAGCCTAGAATAAATTCTCTCCTGTTTCGGGTCCCGGGATAAAATTTTTTCATAGGCGGCAATGGCGTCTTTTGTTTCTTTGCGGATCTGTTTGATACCGGCGTAAATGGTGAGGGATTTTACGTCGTTGGGGTCTTTTTGCAGAAGCCCTTCCAGCACTTCCAGAGCTTTATCATTTTCCTTATTTTGAATATAAACCGTGGATAGTTCCCGCTGCAGATAAACGGACTCCGGATCAAGCTCGATCGCCTTGCGCAGCAGGACCACAGCCCGGTCTAAATTGCCCTTTTTGCGTTGAACCTGGGCCGCCGTAAAATAGTAATATTGATTTTCAACGCCCTGATAGGCTGGATGCTCCCGGGGAGCTTGAACCGGCGCTTTATTGGGGGTATTCGCCGTACAGCCGGCGGCCATCAATATCGCGAATACAAAAATGACTATTTTATAGTAAAACTTCTTCATTGGATAACTATCCATCTTCGGTATAAGAGGCAAAATCGGGTATTTCCTTTTTAAAAAATTCACTCATCTTTTTAATAATATTTTTTTCCACCTGGCGGACCCGCTCCCGTGAGATCCCATAACGATCGCCGATTTCCTGCAAGGTGACTGGATTGTCGGAAAAAATCCGAAGGTCGAATATCTCGATCTCACGAGGCGTCATCTTTTTTCTGAATTCAGCAATTTTATTGTGAAGTAGAACTTCGATTTCTTTTTTTGACACCTGGTCCTCGATGGACTCAGTTGATGTACTTAAAAATTCGATTCGTTCGGTATCGGAATCATCCCTTAACGGTGCATCCAGGGAAACATCCCAGCCATCTAAGCGTTGGTCCATATCAACGATTTCTCTCTCGGAAACCCCCAGTCTTTCGGAAAGCAACTTGGGCCTTGGCTCAAAGCCCATATCAATTAATTTTTGTTTTTCCTTTTTTAGCTTAAAGAACAATTTCCGCTGCCCCTGGGTCGTTCCGATTTTAACCAGGCGCCAGTTGTCCATAATAAACTTTAAGATATACGCTTTGATCCAGAAGGAGGAGTAATAAGAAAATTTGACATTTTTATAGGGATCGAATTTCTTAACCGCCTGCATAAGTCCGATATTGCCCTCCTGAATAAGATCCAGAAGATTCTGCATCCATACCCGCTGAAACTCAAGAGCAATTTTTACCACCAGCCTCAGGTTGGATGTAACCAGGCGATAAGCGGCGTCCTTGTCACCATGTTCCATGACGAGAATCCCAAGTTCTCTTTCCTGCTCTCTGGTCAGAAGTTTATATTTGCTTATCTCCGTTAAGTAGCGTTGAAGGGGATCAAACTTGACCAGGGCTTTATCGCTTGAGCGCTCTGCCGGTTTACTTTTTTTCTTTGGCGGTTCAGTCTTTTTTTGTGCAGCCGGCTTTTTGGCGGCTCTTTTTTTTCTTACCGTTTTTCTCTTCATAATTTCAGTCCAATTAATCGACCGATTTCGCTGCGCAACCCGTGGCAGCCTGTATCCAGGATTGCCACTTTATATTTTGGAATTACCGCATTCGGCTTTATATTTGAGGTGGACACCGGTTCATGCTTGTGGTATGAAATTTTTCCACGTGCGCCTGTAGCTCAGCTGGATAGAGCAACGGACTTCTAATCCGTAGGCCGCAGGTTCGAATCCTGCCAGGCGTACCAACCCAACCGGCCCACAGTGTCCAGAGGCCGCCAAACGGTCAAAGGAAAGATTTACCAGACCGCAGCGGATAACCGCAACCCTGTGTCTTGTCCGCTCTTATATCTTCAGTTATAACGACCCCACTATACAACAAATATTAAAAATATCAATATTCAATCGACAATATTCAATCAGTAGCAGGGTATCTTAAAAATGTCATATAATTTCATTTAGTTGTAGAAATTCCGAGAGTTTAACCGGAGTAGAATTGGAAGATATTCTGATTAATTGGAAAGGCTAGTTGATGACCGTCTGGTAATATTTGACCCCGACTATAAATTGCCCGGCCTGTTCAGGAGGGCGCTGGCTGCACCACCGCACTTCTGCCAGGTATCCATCATAGAATTCGGCACCAACGGAATCCGGCAAAAAATTTTCCATCATAATGTAAATATCCGATCCGGGTTCAATCGCATTGCCGCCTTCAAAACACATGCCGCCTTTGCAGTAGTTACACAAACGCGCCTGATTGAATTCGTCTGAATCCTGAAAGGCATAAACAATCGGGGTATCAAGCTCGTAACGTTCAGATTCCCTTTTTTCATTATAACGCGTCATCCATTGCCCCTTTTACCGGGATGCAGTAGAAGAGTTTCCCAATTTGTGGTATAATAACCGGGAAATGGCCATCCAATGAAATGCGGCCTTTTTCTCTTCGCGCTCCTGCACAAAATGCAACGATAGGAAGTAAACCGTTCAGATATTGGAAGAACTATTCTCTGGCTAATCAATCCGGGCTGGATCTTAATAGGGTATTATCATCCATGACGCACGATCTGTCAAATAAAAAGGCTGAGATTATTTAAGTATATTTATATAATACCGATGTAATTCTGTAAGCATTTTAGACATTCTGTTTTTAGGCATTTTTTTTAGATAAAAGGAGAAGTCTGATATGGGCGGCAACAATCTTATTTTCTTAGAAAATCTGGAATGGTTTGACGAAACCGGTCAGGAACTGGTGCACCGACTACCGGAAGAAGGATCCGGAGAAATAAAATATGGTGCCCAGCTGACATTGAGAGAAAGTCAGGCCGGTGTATTTTACTATAAGGGTAAGGCCGTCGGTGCTTTTGGTCCGGGTCGGCACACATTGAAAACAGCCAATATTCCCCTGCTGACGAAAATTGCCAGTATACCCTGGGGGATGAAAAGTCCGCTCAGAGCAGAAGTATACTTTGTAAATTTAAAGGTTTTCATCAATCTGAAATGGGGCACCCGGGATCCGGTCGCCTTCAAAGATTCCGAATTGGGTCTTATTCGTCTGCGGGCCTTTGGGGTGTTCAATCTTCAGGTGGTTCAGCCGGTGCTGTTTATCAACCGCCTGGTTGGAACCCAGGGAATATATACAACGGCAGAAGTTGAGGAATATTTAAACCGTGTGATCATATCCAGGTTCAACGATTATATGGGAGAAACCATAGATTCAATCTTAAACCTCCCGTCTAAGTATGACGAACTCTCACAAGGTCTCTCAGAAAGGCTGCAAGAGGATTTCAGGCATTTTGGTATCAACCTGACCCACCTTTACATCAGTTCTATCACGCCGCCACCCGAAGTCCAGGAAGCCATTGATGACCGCAGCCGTATGGGTGTCTTCGATGACATGAACAAGCTCATGCAAATGAAAGCCGCCATGGCCATGGAAAAGGCATCCGAAGCCGATGGGGCATCCGGCATGGGAATGGGTGCCGGGATGGGCCTGATGATGCCGGCCATGTTTGCCCAGTATTTTGCCGGCGGGTTACCGCAGTCCGGGAAAAAGGAAGCCCAACAGGAATTCTCCTGTCCGGAATGCCATCATCCGATACCGGTTGATGCTAAATTTTGTCACCAATGCGGGCATCAGCAGGTCGTTTTCAATCAATGCACCGGATGCCATAAAAATCTGACCCCGGGGGCCAAATTTTGCCCCCGCTGCGGAAAATCTGTCGAAGACAAGCTTCAAACCAAATCCTGTCCGACCTGTGGCAATGACAATCTGGCTGATTCGATGTATTGTAATGAATGCGGGGAAAAGCTGTAACACGCGGAGGTCGTTATCAATTTTCTCATAGAACATCAGTGCCCCCAGTGTGGAGCGCCGGCAACTATAGAGGAAACAGACCGCCTGTTTGCCTGCCGGTATTGCCGGGTTAAATCGTATTTAATGGCTGACGACTTCTTCCGCTATGTACTGCCCCATAAGGCCGAGGACCATCACGATGTTGTATTTTTCCCTTACTGGCGATTCAAAGGAATGCTTTTTTTCTGCGGACCATCGGGTATATCGAACCGATTTGTCGACGTCAGTCATCAGGCAATCGTAACGCCCTATTTCCCCATCTCGGTAGGTGTTCGCAGTCAGGCCATGAAATTGCGTTTCCCGTCGACGGATATGGCTGGCCGGTTTCTCAAACCCCGGCTGCCGTTTAAAGAAGTTGCCGCCAATTTTGAAAAACGATTCGGCAAATCTTTACCCAAACCCATACTGCACCAGGCCCATATCGGAGAATCTCTCAGCCTGATTTATTCGCCGTTTTACCTGAAAGACAAACTATATGATGCCATCCTCAATAAACCGGTATCAGCAACACCCTCGGAGGTATTTAACATCGATGATTTTGACGCCGAGAGCCCGCACTGGCATATTCACTTTGTGTCAACCCTGTGTCCTAATTGCGGCTGGGATTTAGAAGGCCAACGTGATACCCTCGTATTGATTTGCAAAAACTGCGATTCTTCCTGGTATCCGGTGGGCAAAAAACTGAAGCAGTTGAAATATGCTCAAATCCCGGGCCATGGTGACAATACCATCTACCTGCCCTTCTGGCGTATCCGGGCCGATATTTCAGGCATCGATCTTAAATCCTATGCCGATCTGATTCGGATTGCCAATCTTCCCAAAACGGTTCAACAGGGATGGACCGATGTCCCCTTTCGGTTCTGGATCCCGGCTTTTAAATTACGCCCCAAGATTTTCCTGCGTTTGGCAAGCCACATAACGGTATCCCAGCCCCGTGAAGAGCTGATACCGGAATTGCCCGCCGGTCGTATCCATCCCAGCACGCTGCCGGTCAAAGAGGCCATTGAAAGTATGGCAATTACCTTAGCCCAATTTATGAAACCGCGCAAAACACTGATGGAACGGTTCAACAACATTCATATTGATGCCAAAAGTTTCACCCTCGTCTTTATACCATTTAATGAAGAACACCATGAGTTTATTCAACACGATTTTCAAATCGCGATTAATAAAAACGTCATGGCCCTTTCAAAAAATTTATAAACAGCAAACATTTCATCTCAAAATCTTAAATTCAGTCAATTCCTTGTCTAAATGCGTTAACCCTGGGTGTTGCTTTGGCCGGACTTGATTTAAACTTTCAGATTCGCTATTAGAACCTAAACTGATCGGTTCTAGGTAAGTTAACAAAAACGGTATAAAGCGATGCGCGTAAACTATGGATATCTTTTGGCCGGTGCCAAAGCGGCCCGCGGGATGGCGGTGATAATCGATGTATTCCGAGCATTTACCTGTACACCTTTAATGTTTGCGCTGGGTTTAAAAAAATCAATCCTGGTTTCACACCCCCATGAAGCGCGCGCCCTGAAAAACCGCGATAAGGACCTTATTTTAGTTGGAGAAGTCGGCGGTTTTCCCATTGAAGGATTTGACCTTGGAAATTCGCCCAGCGAAATTTTAAAACGGGGAGCATCCTGCTTTAAAGGCAAAACAGCGGTTCAAAGAACTTCGGCCGGCGTTCAAGGTGCTTTAGCCGCCCTTGATGTTGCCGATGAGGTTATGGTGGCCAGTTATAACATCGCCCGGGCAACGTCGCAGTACATCCTTGCCAAGCAGCCGGTTCAGGTAAGCCTGGTGGCCATGGGCTGGGATTTGAAGGAAAGAGCGCCGGAGGATGATTGGTGCGCACGCTACCTGGCGCACCTGTTGGGTGCCGGCGATTACAATCACCTCCAGGCATTGCGTGAAATTATATTCAGCAAAACGGCCCAACGGTTTCTAAGCCCGGAGGAGCCGAAATTTCCACCTGAGGACCCCATACTATGCTTGCAGCGTGATGTCTATGGCTTCGCCCTGAAGGTCAGGCGGGAAAAAACCGCAGTCGTTGTCGACAAAGCAGAAATATCATGATTATCGAGGGTCACCGTTGCGAATTAAGATCGAGCGTATTAGCTTACAGATAAACTATTCAACGAGGTCTAAACTTTAGTGCATTTTAGGCATTCTGTTTTTAGGTGTAATTCGAATATACAGATAACGGGAACCGGTATACATGCGATTAAATAACTTTTGGAGCTATCGTCGAATTCTATTTTCAAAGGGCTTTGCATCGGCGGTCTGGAACTCCAGACAAAACGTGGTGGCCTATAACCAGGATCGTCCGCTGAAAGCCGGACCCTATATGGCCGAATTAGACATTACCTATCAGTGTAATTGTCGTTGCCAGATGTGCCAGCGCTGGAACGATCCGCGCCGGGATGAGTTGAGTTTAGCCGAATACAGGAAACTGGCCGCCGACCTCCACCGGATGGGATCCCATCAAATCAGTATCTCCGGCGGTGAACCCCTGCTGCGTGCGGATGTATTTCCGATCATTGAAAGTTTTACCGAACTCGGGATGTCGGTCAATCTCTGCACCAACGGTCTGTTACTGAAAAAATATGCTAATGAAATTTGCAGCAGCGGAATGACCTGCATCTCCATCAGTTTAGACGGCGCTTCGGCTGCCAGCCATGATGAAATTAGAGGAATTCCAGGATCTTACCAGAAAATTAAAGAAGGTATTGATCACCTTCTCAGGCGCCCCAGGTCATCAAGGCCGATTCTGCGGGTCCGAATGACGATCTCCAATCATAACGCGAGCGAAATTCGCGCTTTTTACGAAAAATGGCAGAACGTTGCGGATGACGTTTTATTTCAACCGGTCCATCATTGTACGGATGCCTATTACACCGGCCTGGTTGAAGCGGACTTAAACGTTGACCCCCAAGAAATTGCCAAACAGATCGCCGATACCCCGTTTGAAAAAGATAATTATCTAAAACGTCTGATTAAAAGCCTTGAAACTAACGGCTCTTTTCCCCGGCAACCCTGTTATGCCGGCGTATTAATGGCTCGCATTGATCCCTGGGGCAACGTTTATCCATGTCTTGAGCAACATGTGCGCATTGGATCGGTGCGTGAAGAGAATTTCGCGACCATTTGGAATTCAGATTCTTCAGATAAGGAACGCCGGCGGCTGGCAAACAACCGGCCATGCAGCTGCTGGTATAACAACACAGCCCTCATCGGTCACTATGGGAAATTGCTCGGCAGCACCCCCAGGCAGGTCTTGAGAGGTCTGGCCCAAAATAATTTCATTGATTATCTGCCATCGGTTTTCTCTGAAAAAAAATAAGCCCAGACTTCCTCATTAACTCTAAAAATGAGTCGATTTTTTGGATACTATTTATATTTATTAACGCCAAATTGGGGAATTTAGGAATTTAGGGATTGAGGGATTAAAGGTATAACAATTTAGGTATTGCGAATTTAGGAATTTAGGAATTAAAGGATATATTCTATTATATAAAACCTTATCCTTGAATTCCTCAATCCCTCAATCCCTGAATCCCTTAATTCCTTTTATTCCTAAATTCCTCAATCAGACCCGTGCGCAATTTTCATGCAATCCCATGACAGCTAAAGAGTCACAGCTATTTTCCCAAGCTGAATGACGAGATCTGGAGCTGGTATATGGCGTCACCGACAATGCCCTCGATAGATGTGTTGATCGATCAGTATCTCAATTATCTTCTGATCGAAAAGGGCCTTTCCAAAGCCACTTTGGCGTCATACAGCACCGATGTCATCCGCTACCAACAATTTTTGCAAAAAAAGGGGGTGCGTCGTCTTTCTGAAACCGATACGCCCTTGATATTAAAACATCTGATCGGCTTGCGCAATTCCGGTTTAGGTGCCAGGTCCCGAGCCAGACATCTGGTAGCCATTCGAGGGTGTTATCGATTTGCGGTTCATGAAAAATTTCTCAAACATGATCCCTCCCGATTAGTTGATCTTCCCAAAATAGGCCTTAAGCTGCCGGATGTCCTTTCGGTTGATGAAGTTTCTGAATTGTTGAGTAAACCGGACACCAGCAAGCCGGTCGGGGCCAGGGACGCCGCCATGCTTGAGCTGCTATATGCAGCCGGTCTCAGGGTCTCGGAGTTGGTGAACCTGAAACTGCAAGACATAAATTTAGAAGCCGGTTTTGTCCGCGTGTTTGGTAAAGGATCCAAAGAGCGGGTGGTCCCCATCGGATTGCATGCCCAAACGAAGATCGGATTTTATATCCAAAATTATAGAAAAACCACTTTAAAAAATCAGCCCAGCCCCTACCTTTTCGTTGCCCGGGCGGGAAAACCAATTACCCGACAGGGTTTTTGGAAGCTATTGCGGCGCTATGGCGATCAAACGCAGTTGCATAAAAATATTACGCCCCACAGCCTGAGACATTCTTTTGCAACGCATCTGCTGGAAGGCGGCGCCGACTTAAGGGCGGTGCAGGTGATGCTCGGTCACGTTGATATATCAACGACTCAAATCTATACCCATGTCACCCGCAAGCACCTCAAGGAGTTGCATCAAAAATTTCACCCCAGGGGGTAACAAAACCACAGCGCCAAGTCATCTAAACAGGTAATAACCTGAATATACGCAATTCACTTGCCAATGAAAATTATAAAAATCCCAAGCACCAAATACCAAATCTCAAACAAATTCCAATGACC
>JAIVWA010000120.1:0-9814 GCA_049190255.1 Gammaproteobacteria bacterium
TTTATGCCAACTAATAATTTTAGACAAGATTTACAGGATGTACTGGATTTTTTTGAAAAACATATGGGTCGCACCTTAATTATTAATTTGCCGTTCATTTTTTCCATTTCAAACTTCGGGTTTAATTTGTTCTTCCAAAAAGCGTTGCATTTCTTCCTTCTTGGGCATTGCCAGAAGGTATTTTGAAACGAAGAGATGGTTATCCATGCCTGCCAGGGCGTATTCGACGAGCGCATGGTCCTTTCCCGTGCAGAGGAGAATGCCCACGGGCGGATTGTCGCCTTCCATCATCATATTCTTGCGATACCAGCTCACATAGGTATTGAGCTGGCCGATATTTTCATGGCTGAAGTCCGCAAGCTTGAGATCCACCAGCACGTGACATTTCAGAACCCGATGATAAAAGACAAGATCGACAAAGTTGTGGGTATCGCCGATAAGAATGCGCTTTTGCCGGGCTTCAAAACAGAAGCCGTGTCCCAGTTCCAGGAGAAATTCCTGCAATTTGTCGAGCAGTTGATCTTCCAGGTGAGATTCGCTCATAACTTCTTTGGGTTTCAGTCCGAGAAATTCGAAGATGTACGGATCTCGGATGGAAAGGGACGGTTCGGCGGATTCGGCTCCGGCCTTGGCGAGTTCCTGGAGTTTTTTCTTGTTTTTGGAAAGACCGGAGCGTTCGTAATAGAGGCTGTTGATCTGACGTTTGAGTTCCCTGACTGACCAGTTTCCCCGAATGCACTCGATTTCGTAGAACGCTCGCTTGAGCTCATCATCGTGATCAACGATCAGCTCCAGGTGGCTGTATGAGAGCCGATGGATGAGTTGCGCCGGGGGGATCTGCAATTGTGGGGACACCGTCCCCATTTTCTCAAGCGCTTGCCTCCCTTCGGGTACCAGTTTTTTCAATTGTGGGGTCATTGTCCCCATAATCTCAGGATAAAGGCGGTAAAAGCGGAGATAGCGATAGAGTTGACGACGGTTGCACCTCATAATCTTTTCCGACACCCATAAGTCCTTCGTCAAAAGACCAGTGACAAAGCCTGCAGAGTGCAAAACCGTTGGTTGGCCTATCGTCGTGACTGTCACTCCAGGGTTTGATATGGGCGGCTTCAACGACCGTACCGGTGCTTTCCTCTATCCGTGCGCAGGTTGGCAAATATTTTTAGATATTTTTCGAGCATGTTCCTATTGGTATGGATTCCATTATATTCTTTTAGGTCGACAGGATTTCCAGGATTAATTGGATTTTTTTGTTGCTTTCACAGTTTCCAGATGAAACTGAGAAAATCAATCCGCTTTCAGCGGTGCCGAACGATTCAAGTCTGCTCTTGACTCTTGTGCGTTTTATCCTTTTTTGTCTCTACGATGTCGTACTGGAGTTCAATAACCAGCGTCGCTTCGCTCCGATACCTGGCCGACTTCCTCCGGATTAGGTGGCCGAAATCACCGGAATAACCATGCAATACAATGAATGGGCTATTATACCGAAATTTGGATAAATATTCAAGATAACACGAGTTTGTCGGGCTCGTTGAGTTTGTTGCCCCAGTTAAATTCGCTTTGCTCGTCTCCATATCCGTTTTTATACATAAAAATTTGTTGACAGATTTAGTGAAATTGAGGCATATAAATCTCAAAATTATTTCTACGTGTATTTTAACATACTAAAAATAATAATGATTAACTTGACATAGTTATCATCAAGTGATAACTTTAGTTTCGAATGTCCAAGAAAAAATACTCAAAAGAAGATGCCTCACTTGAAACACTGTTGGAGTTGGACATGACAAAAAAAACAATAAAAATAGGTGTCATATCTCGCGAGAATTATAAAAAGAGAACCATCGCCATTGCGAGAGGGGAATACAAGCCTAAGAGAGGTGAACCAAAGGTTTGGTTTGAATCCGTGCAATCAATGGCACAGGTTCTCAGCAGCGAGAATCAGGAGCTTCTCAGAATCATCAATGAACAAAAACCAGAATCGTTAAAAGAGCTTGAAGTGATATCCGGCAGAAAGCGCAGTAACCTGTCAAGAACACTTAAAACTATGTCGCGATATGGAATTGTAGGCCTGGTAAAGCAAGAGAGGACTGTTAAACCGATTGTGAAGGCAACTGATTTTAAAGTGGAGTTCGGCTTGAACACTTCTTATGCATCTTAATTCAAAGGGACAAAATTAGGGTCAGCCCCTGTGATTTACGGATTTACGGGACATCCTTTAGTTATTCAGTTTCCGACAGTTTTGCTATTTTAAATGATAGCTTTAAGAATTTTTTTTATTCACCGCCCGCTACGCTCGAGTCACAGAGTTCGCAGAGGTTTCCTTTTTTATTTCTTTTCGTTGATCCTCCAATAACACTGGCGGACAGGGAGGACGAAAAGAAATAAACCTAAGCCCTTCCCGCCGTCGCTTAAGCTATAGGTCTGATTCAATCTGATGGGCGAGAACTGCGCGTGACCAACCGAACTCTTTTGTTTTAACAGCATACCAGAGTTTTTTTGATGGGCTTTTTAGTTTTTCCAGAAGGAGTATATTATGGCCCCACGGAATTTCTGCCACGGGCAGTGGCAGATTCTCGCCATCTAAAACTGCCACAGCTTGTGTCAGTTTTCGGATTTCCTCGGTCCAAGCAAGGAATGCGAACTGTGCCGGAAACTGTTCAACCCCGCTGAAACTTTAAAAAGGCTGCGGACTGAAGTGTCGCAACTGGCAGCCTGGAGCCGATAGTGATGCTGGGTTTTCCTCTTAACGATGATGAACTGGTTGAAGTCACGCCACAATCCATTTCCTGGCGATATAAACCACATGTCTGCGCCCGCCCCGGCCCGGGCGTTGCCGGTTAACGGAGAACCCGGCAGTTTTCAAACGTTTTTCAAAGGCCTTGTCCGGATCTTCAGACCAAACAGCAAAGACCCCGCCCGCCTTCAGGGTGAAACCCATGCCCAGGCCACCCACCAGCACCCTGGGATTCTTTTTATTTTTCAGGGACTCACAAGCCAGCTCCGCCAAAACTATCTCGGACATGTTGGCCGAGGAGTTCATCAGCACCCGACGATCAATGGTTATAAGAAAATCCGTCTTGCCCCTCTGCCGAAGATCGAGAAGCCCCTCATCGGTATCAACACTGTCAACTATCCGCCATGGCGTAGACATTTAAAATTCTCTACTTGATTGCTCGATCCTCTATCTTTGTTTACCGGCAATCTTCTCCAGATAGGCCGGTGCCTTGGCCCTGGTTATTTTGGATAATTTGCGCATTATTTTGCTGGATTTCGATCAGCGGGTCAGGCGGCGATACTTGATGCGGTGGGGCCGCTCGGCCGCCGCGCCCAGGCGCTTTTTTCGGTCGGCTTCGTATTCCGACCAGCTGCCCTGAAAGAAAACAACCTGACTGTTGCCTTCAAAGGCCAGGATATGGGTGGCAATGCGGTCCAGGAACCAGCGGTCGTGGCTGATCACCACGGCACAGCCGCCGAAATTTTCCAGGGCGTCCTCCAACGCTCGCAGGGTGTTGACGTCCAGGTCGTTGGTGGGCTCATCCAGGAGGATGACGTTGCCGCCTTCCTTGAGCATCTTGGCCAGATGCACCCGGTTGCGCTGCCCGCCGGAAATGGTTTCAATTTTTTTCTGCTGGTCGGAGCCGGATAAATTATAGCGGGCCACATAGGCCCGCGAGTTGACCAGGTGATTTCCGAGTTCAATCTGGTCGTTGCCTCCGGAGATCTCTTCCCAGATCGTCTTGTTGGGGTCCAGTTCACGGTTCTGGTCGATGTAAGCCAGTTTCACCGTTTCGCCCAGGCGGAAGGAACCGCTGTCGGGGTTTTCCTGAGCTGTGATCATTTTGAACAGGGTGGTCTTGCCGGCGCCGTTGGGACCGATGACCCCCACAATCCCGCCGGGGGGCAGACGGAAATTCATGCTTTCGAGCAGCAGGCTATCCCCGTAGGCCTTGCTGACATTTTCAGCCTCAATGACCATATCGCCCAGGCGGGGTCCCGGCGGTATATAAATCTCCAGCTTTTTTTCGCTGCGCTCGACTGCCTGGGAAAGCAGCTTATCGTAGGCATTGATACGGGCCTGGCTCTTGGCGTGGCGGCCCTTGGGCGACATGCGGATCCATTCCAGTTCGCGCTGAAGGGTTTTCTGACGGGACCCTTCGGATTTCTCCTCGCGGCGCAGGCGTTCCTGCTTCTGCTCCAGCCAGCTGGAGTAATTTCCCTTCCAGGGGATCCCTTCCCCCCGGTCGAGCTCGAGAATCCAGCCGGCGACATTGTCCAGAAAATAACGGTCATGGGTGACGGCAATGACGGTCCCCGGATATTTCTGCAGATGCTGCTCGAGCCAGGCAACGCTTTCGGCATCCAGATGATTGGTGGGTTCATCCAGCAGCAGAATATCCGGCTTTTGCAGCAGCAGGCGGCAGAGCGCCACCCGGCGTTTTTCGCCGCCGGAAAGAACGTTGACCGGCGTGTCTTCGGAAGGACAGCGCAGGGCATCCATGGCCATTTCCAGGCGCGAGTCAAGTTCCCAGGCATCCAGGGCGTCCAGCTTTTCCTGGACCTGGCCCTGACGTTCAATCAGAGCGTTCATTTCATCTTCGCTCATGGGTTCGGCAAACCTGGCGTTAATCTCTTCAAATTCTTTTAGGAAACCCATTGTTTCCTGGACGCCTTCTTCAACCACCTGCCGCACGGTTTTATCCTCGTTGACCAGCGGTTCCTGCTCGAGGTAGCCGACGGTGTATCCTTCCGAAAGGACGGTTTCTCCGTTAAAGTTTTGATCGACACCGGCCAGAATCCGCAGCAAAGAAGTCTTGCCGGAACCGTTCAAGCCGAGCACGCCGATTTTGGCGCCGTAGAAATAGGACAACGAAATATCCTTTAATACCGGTTTTTTGTCATAATTTTTGCTGACTTTGATCATCGAATAGATGACCTTGTTGCTTTCGTTACTCACGTTGTCCCCCTTATGGGATCGTCGGTTCATATGAGCGCTACGCGGCAGGTCCGAAGGATCGTTCGAAAAGGTCATGGATCGCCCGGGTGCCGTCGGCATCGAGATTGCGTGTGCCCGTGCAGGCGAAGGTACTGTCGGTAATGACCGGCATATCAGCCACCCAGCCATTGTCCTGCCAGGCAAACCACTCTTTTTTGTCCTGATCATACACGTGGACGGGGCGATTGAAAAGTTTGGCAAGTTCCACGCCCCAACCGGTACCGCCTTTGACCGTATCATCCGGCTGGATCCAGCCGATGGTAATCACATGGTAGCCCTTGTTGACCATGTGGAAAATGGATTGGATCACCTGGCGAATCTTGGCTGTCCTGGCATAGGTCCGTCCCATGCGAAGTGAGACGATCGTCATGCTGACATCACCTTTGTCGAGTTCATCAGAGCCCAGGATCTGAACGCCTCTGTCCCTTTCAATAGCATGGCCCTCGAACGAAAAATTCACTTCCTGAATGCCCCATCGCTCGGCTGTTTTTCCGAATTGCGCCTCGGCACCCCGGTGCCCGCCGCTGTACATGGTTATCTGAGAACAATCGATCATTTTTTTCTCCTGAATTTCTTTTTTTTTGGCCGGCATCAGCCTGCCGACGGTTATTTGGCATTTCCCCTAAAAAGGCACACCCCGCCGCTGATCGGCAGGGTGCGAAGGATATAATAAGCGGAAATCTCAAAAAGGCAAGGTGCGGTTAATTATTTATCATTTTATTTAACGCGACTAAGCTTAACCTCCGGCAAGTTTTGCGGTATATCCCTGTTTTTTCAATTCTGACAGCAAAGCATCTCTGTGATCACCCTGTATTATAATTATTCCATCTTTGACTGACCCGCCGGTTCCACATTTGCGTTTGAGTTGGGCGGCAAGAGATCTCAATTCATCGTCAGCAAGTTGAAAGGCAGAAATTGTGGTCACTGTTTTACCTTTGCGTCCCTTTACTTCACGCTGAATCCTAATTATGCCATCATACTTTATGTTTGTTCGAGGTCTTGATTTTTTCTTTTTGCAAGCACATTCCGAAACGGGTTTTTGACACAATTTGCAGATTGAACCTGTTTCGGTGGAATATACCAATCGGGAATTATCCATTTATTTTACCCCTCAATTTAATCCGCCGGAGAAGTCTATGGCTGCTTTGCGCAGGTTTTTCCAAATTGGACCTGGTGTTCTATTATTCATCGTCGAAAAGTTTGAGTTGACGATCATCAACAACTTTTTTTTCGGGATCACGGCGGGGTCTTTCCGCCTGGGTTTTTGAAGGTGGCTGTGTTTTATGAGCAGTTGGGTGGGATAGAGGTACCGGCTGCGTTTGGTCTGCAACCCGTTGAGTGTCCAGGTCATCGAGAATAGAACCGGGAATCAACAGACCGTCCTCGGTTTCATACAAACGGAACATGTCGACAATTTTGGCTGAACTGAAATCCGGGTCACCTATAAATATTTTGGCAGTCTTTTGGATCAGCCCGGCCTTGTTGCTTACGGTGGCCTTTTTGGTTCCAAAGAAAGCGCACAGCTCGTCAGCCGTGATATAAACCTCGCCTTCCGGATCAAACAATATATTCAGCCGCGCAATGACATAAATAATAGCTGCGGCCCAGATTTCGATCCGTCCCCGCTGGATTGAGAGTTTGTGCATTCCGCCGATTTTATCGCACAGCTTAAGCGCCAGGCCGGTGTATTCCTGACCCAGCCTGGACCGGCTGAACGCTTCGACAATGCGTCTGACCTCGGCGACCCGGTCTGCATTTTGTCCGCCGCCGGCTTTTGTGACTTTTACCAGAGCGGGTTTATCGAGTCCCAAACGGCGACGGACTTCTGCAATGGCAGCCGCTCCGGCTTCACGCATCTGCATACTTGCATCCATATGCCTCTCAGCATCCAACAGAAGGGCTTCAACGCTCTCCCGGCCGTCAGGCTCCTTAACGGCCTGGCGGGGTGCTATATGTCCCAGGGCGGGAATCTTTTCGTCAACCCAGTTTTCCCAGTGAGCGTAGAGTGTTTTTTCGATTTGCTCCCGCACTTCGGGGATCTGCAGCAGTTCATCCTGGTCCGGATCTTGTCCGGACATTCCGCCTTCCCGACCCCGGGTTGTTTCCAGCAGTGCATCCGGTGACTGGATTTCGGTGGTTATCCATCGGGCGTGTTTTCCAAGCCGCGTTTCAATCTCGTTGCGAATGATTTCCGCTCGACGGGCGGAATTGACCTCGACCTTGAGGCGCTGGTCGTCAATCGCGAGCTGCCCCAGGATCGTATTATCCAGCGCTGCATTCTTATTGTGACCCTTGCGGGCCCATGGAATTTCTACCCTGATAATCCGCCCGGATTCATCCAGATCGGCAGCCTCACGCAGTTCCGCCTCGCTGTTAATTACCGACAATACTTTCAGCCGTTCAAAAGCCACCTCAGGTGAATCGATCTCATAGTAAATAGTGTGAAAATTCAGCGAGTCACCATCGGTGTTTTGCAGCTCGGGTGGCCGCATCAGGGAGTAAAAAATATCGAAATATAGCTCGCGGATTTCGAGATCATAGTCATACAGAGTGCTGGAGGTGATGGGATCGTCGGATTCCAGGAGCCATTGCCTGAACCGGATCAGCTCGGGCTTCATCCTCGGCGGTATCAGGACAGTTCCGCAACCCATCATCATGGTTATGGGATCGATTTGAACCACACGTCCGAACAGGATATCTCCCCTGCGAACATTTTCCGACCCTTGTTTCTCAATCACGTTGCTGACTGTACCGCACAGGATGTCTTTCAGCCGGTACCCTTTGCCTGGACGGGTTTCCTGGATTTCATAAAAACTGAAGGGTTGACGTGCAGTTGCTTCGATGATCTGCGCCTCAAGATGATTCAGCCGGTTTCCCTTATGGGCCGCATATAATTCGGCAATAGTTGTCTCTTCAGGTCCATCCAGCTGCGGGTGGTCCGGATCGGCCTCATATTCCCAGTTGAATATAAACCAGGGATAAAAGAGAGGCTGGTGATCAGCCAGCTCTTCGTCGGATGTGCCCTCATCCGGCCAGGCCATAAATTCATCCAGAGCGACACCCAGGGCGCTATCCCCAAACTCCTTTAACCCGTAAAGCATTAAACGGTGCGCCAACCGGTCGTGCGCCTCACCCAGCCTCCTGTACAACAGATCGGAAGACACTTTTTCTTTGCCCAGGCAGCACTTTTTATATTTTTTACCACTGCCGCACGGGCATGGTTGATTGCGTCCGGCTTTCATTGCCTACCTCAAATGATTTTCCCGAGAGTCATGCATCAACGTGATGTCAACACTTAGTACAAATTCTTAAACCAGTATCAATTAACCCATATTAAATGGAAAGAACAGGAAAAGTTTCCATATGAATCCTAAAATTCAGTGACGTTGTTGACAGAGTTGACTCATCACTTTCTACAAGCTTCTTAACTGCATCGCTCGAACGCATTCCATCAATAAAAATTCATTCTTCTTAAGCGGAAAATGGGGACGGTCATGTTTTTATGCAGAATGGCTTTTCGTCAGATTCAGTACGGGGAATAAAAATGGTTACTAAAAAGCCGGGAGGCAGGAAAGCTGGGAAGCCGGAAGGCAAGAAAGCCGGGAAGCTGATAGCCCATAGTTCCCATGAATTTAAGCCCGTTTTTTCTAAAAAGGGCCCCCGGTGAAATAGATGCTTCGTCCCAATGAAACAGGCTCCGTGGTTTTGTTGACCGAATCGGAAAGCGGTTGGGCTTTCCGATTCGAGTCGACATCCCTTCCCTACCGTAATTAAATCCCAAAATATGCTCCACAAAAAGATTGGTTTTAGGGAAAACCAAGGATCAAGCTGGAATAGTGAATAACAAAAAATAATTAGGCATCATCGCTTAGGTTTTTCTTGATTTCCTTTACGAAGGAACGGGCATTATCAAGAATGGATTTGGCTCGTTTACCCGTAACAGTAAACATTTCTCTGTAGTCAGCCCTCTGTCGAAGATCAAAAGCTTCCTGCAACCACCGCGAAAATTCTCTGTCAAAGATATTATTTTTTACAAATTCCCGGTTAAAGATTGCAATTGCTCCCGAATGTTTTGAAGTTATGATTTTTTTCCGGATGAGAAGCGCCTGAACCGCATAAAACATGGCATAATACGAACGGCTTACGGAAGGTCGGTATTTTTTATGCTCCATAAGTATTTGTGCAGAGTCAAGAGACTCGTCTGCCTGCTCAAGTCGGTAATCTATAAGAGCCTTTCGTTCCTCTTTCACGCTGCTATTCCATAACCTAAAATATTTTGAACCAGACCGCTTTCAGAGCATGGTCCATCTTCAAATTCTTCCTTTGAATAGGTAACAGTTGATATGATGACATCATTTTTGAAACCAATTTGCCAGGCAATTTCCATTATGGCTGAATCAGACTCGTCATCAAGCTTATCCACGACGACACAGACATCTAAATCGGATTCGACCGTGGCATCGCCTCTAACGCGAGATCCGTATGCCCAGATCTTTGCAGCAGGAAATTTGTCGCGAACCATAGAAGCGAATTGGTTAAAATTTTTTTTATCTTTATTTGATAACATTAGGAAACTCCATTGAGATCGTTGTGTATTTAGCGCTATGATATCGGATAGATTGTAACCAGTCAAGATTATTAAGATAATTAAATCAGTACTTAGGTTCAAGCATCTAAATTATGTTGTATCAAGGCCGCAGAATCGACATTCTTCTCTGCCAATTTAACAAGATGTTGATGATGGGTGAAAAATATAATCTGTGTTTTAGAGGAGAGCTTGGTCAGTGCCTGCAACGTTGCAGTTGCGCGGGCGTCATC
>JAIVWA010000121.1:0-2368 GCA_049190255.1 Gammaproteobacteria bacterium
CGGGTTACGAGTTACGAGTTACGGGTTACGGGTTACGAGTTGCGGGTTACGAGTTGCGGGTTACGGGTTGCGGGTTGCGGGTTACGAGTTAGGTGTTGCGGATCATTGGTTGCTTGGAAATTAATGGTTTAAGGTAAAAGGGATGGGCGCACGGCGTAAGGCGTAAGGCCGATGATTATATCCTTTTTAAACCCTGCGCCCTGAGCCCTGCGCCGTGCGCCTTGCGCCCTGAGCCATCAACGCTATACCACGGGAGCATTTATCGGAACCATATAAAATATCAAAACCAAAAAATTGGAGAAACATGCAAATCTTCGACAGCCATTGCCATCTGGACGACAAAACCTATACGAGGGACCTTGAAAAGGTGCTTCAACGCGCACGCAGGGCCGGTGTCACCCGCATGATGACCATCGGTATCAATAAGCGGACCTCGGCGCTGGCAGTCTCCCTGGCACAATCTCATACCGGAGTCTATGCTTCGGTAGGCGTCCATCCCCATGATGTCAAAAACTGCGACGAATCCATCTTCCAGGATTTAATTATTCTCTCAAAAAATAAAGAGGTTCGGGCCTGGGGCGAGATTGGACTTGATTTTAACCGCATGTACTCTCCAGGGAAAGACCAGGAAAAATGGTTTCGCCGACAACTTGAAATTGCCGGCCAGCTGGATCTTCCGATGATTTTCCATGAGCGCGACAGCCACGGACGTTTTCTGGAGATGCTGAAAAACAATTGCGGAAATAATATCAAAGGCGTTGTTCACTGCTTCAGCGGCAACCAAGTCGAACTCGATCATTACCTTGAACTCGGACTTCACATCGGCATTACCGGAATCATTACCATGAAAAGCCGTGGAACCCACCTGCGCCAAATGGCTTCGCTAATTCCCGCCAATCGCCTACTTGTCGAAACGGATGCCCCCTATCTGACCCCCTCACCGGAGCGAAACCGCTCTCAACGCAATGAGCCCGCCTTTGTCAAATCAGTGCTCCTGAAATTGGCCGAAGTCCGCAAAGAAGATCCCGAGGAATTGACCCAGGTCATCTGGGAAAATACATGCCGGTTATATGGCTTGGAAGCTTGATACTGGTGACTGGTTGCTGGCAGTTCATTATTTAGACATGAGGTGAATGACTGCCTGCTCCAGCCCATCGATACTCAACTCAAACATGGGGAAAATCTGGCGGATGACTTGGATGGTGCGGGTGTAGTCCCACATGGATGCGGAAACCGGGTTTAACCAGACTGAATGGGGAAAGGTGTCGGCTAAAAATTTGAGGCATTCAATGCTCGGCATGCCGCTGCGCTCTTCAAGGTGGATGGAGCCGTCGGTGGCCATGAGTTCGTAAGGGGCCATGCTGGCGTCTCCCACCAGCACCAGACGGGTTTCCGGATCAAGGCGGGTGAATTCATCGATACGCTGGGGTTTTTTATATCTTGCCGGATCCTTCCAGAGGCTGCCGTAGACTGTGTTGTGGAAGAAATAGGTTTTCAAGTCTTTGAACTGATCCCCGGTATAATCAAAAAGGGTCTGAACGATGGTGACATAGGGGTCCATAGACCATCCACCGTTGTCGATGGCCAGGATTATTTTAAGACGGTCCTTTAACCGCCTGTCAAAAACGATTTCGATCTCACCACCGTTTTTCATCGTCTGGTAAATGGTCTCGTCGATATTTACCTCATCTTTGGGGCCCACCGGGATTAGATTCCGCAGCCGTTTTAAAGCCTCTCCGATCATTGCATGGGTGAGAGGTCCGCTTTGCGAATAATCTTTATAGCGTCTGTCCATGGCCACTTTAACAGCCGATTTGTTTCTTGATACACCGCCCACTCGCATGCCCCCCGGATGATAGCCCGAATGGCCCACCGGGGAATAACCGCCGGTGCCGATCCACTTAGCGCCGCCGTTGTGCTGTTCTGTCTGCTCCTTTAGGCGTTCTTTAAAATATTCGATCAGCTCTTCCGGGGTAAGCTTGTTGAGGGCCGACTCATCTACGCCCAGTAATTTAGAGAGTTCGGTGGAATTTTGCAGCCAGGCCTCCAGCATGGTCCTTGCCATTTCATCGAGTTCCATGCCTTCATAGTCGGGCAGTTCAACCCCTTTAAAATGATAGGCAAAAACCTGGTCAAACAGGTCAAACCAGCGTTCGCTCTTCACGAGAATGGCACGGGACGACGTGTAAAAATCATCCAGGGAAGTCACCAGACCCCGGGAAAGGGCCTTTTGAAGGGTCAGAAACGCTGTCGGACTGACCGGCACCCCGACTTCTTTTAATTTATAGAAAAAATCGACAAACATGGGCTCACTTCGTTCACTGCGTTAGGATCGTTTCACTATAGGAACGCTTCGCTTTAGGTTTGA
>JAIVWA010000121.1:2378-9810 GCA_049190255.1 Gammaproteobacteria bacterium
TTATAGAAAAAATCGACAAACATTAGTTCAGCCTTCTCCCATTCACTGCCGCCTGTGCTCGGGCGTAGTCCGGACTTTTCTTAAATAAAACCCCGAGATAGGGCAGATCCCCTTTGGCTAATTGTTTGGGTTTAAAATCAGGATCAGCTGTCAGGGCCCTGATCCAGTTAATTAATTCACGGGTTGCGGGTTTCTTTTCAATGCCATCCAGTTGGCGCACACGGTAAAATGCAGAAATGGACTTGTCCATGAGGTCGTTATCAAGTTCGGGGAAATGCACCCTGATGATTCTGCGCATCATATCCGGATCGGGAAACGCAATATGATGAAAATTGCAGCGACCTAAAAAAGGATCGGACAGATCTTTTTTGGCGTTGGAGGTAATAATAATTACCGGACGAGTTTTGGCTGAAACAATTTTATCGATTTCGATAATATCAAATTCCATCTGATCCAGCACATCAAGCATGTCATCCTGGAAATCGGTATCTGCTTTGTCGATTTCATCGAGCAAAAGCACGGTCCTGGCATCTGATGTAAAGGCCTGGCCGATTTTGCCCATTTTTATATATTCTTCAATGTTGCTGACATCCCGGCTGGAATCTCCGAAACGACTGTCATTGAGGCGGGTCAAGGTATCATACTGGTACAAGGCGTCGATAAGCTTCATGCTCGACTTCACATTCAACACGATTAACGGCATCTTCAGGCTTTCAGCAACTGCATGGGCCAGCATGGTCTTACCGGTACCGGGCTCCCCTTTCAGCAGCAACGGCATCTCGAGCGCCATCGATATGTTGACAATCTTTGCCAGTTCTTCATCCAATACATAGCGGGTTGCCCCGCCAAAATTTTTACCACTGTCTTTGTCTACCATCCATTACCTCACGTTTAGTTAGCTAAAATTAGTTTACTAATTGCAATCGCGGCTGGAAGCCGCTCCCACCGGTAGAGATGTTAATAGTTATCCGTTATTGGTTATTAGCAAATAACTAATAACAGACATTGTGGGAGTGGCTTCCAGCCACGATTTAAAAATTGGCCTGGTTTATTATAAATATAAGGGCTTATAGATTTCGTATTTCCCGGGAGACCTCCCTCGTAATTTTAAGCACTTTTTGGGTAAGATCAACACTTAAGGTCCCGGTGCCGCAAGTTGGTGTTATCAGGGATTGATTTATCAGGGTGCCCGAATCGATCCCAAGCGATTCGATCTGTTGGATCTTTTCTTCCAGCTGACGCACCAGTGAAGAGGTGGTTTCCTTTTCAAGGTCATCGGCGTTCAGGGTCGGAACAATCCCCCAGGCCAGGATTTTACCGGCTTCGAGAAAGGTCTTAATCTGATCGGGATAAAGAATAAACCGGTCGAAATAAGCATAGGCATCAAAGCTGATAATATCGACAGCAGAATCAAGCACCAGCGACCAATCGGTGTTGGCACAGACATGAACACCGGCAAGGCCGCCCGCCTGATGAACAGACTCAAATACCTCCTCAAAACACTGGTTCACGTCTTCGCGGGAAATGCTGGTAAACTCCGACGAACCATATCCGGCAAGGCCGGGCTCATCAAAAAAAATGATTACCGGCTTTTGAAATTGCGACAGCCGCTCAACTTGCCATCGGGCCTTCATTGCCAGCAACTTAACCGCTGCATCTCGAATTTGGGGTTCATAAAATATCGCCCGCTTTTCCTGATCGGCAATGCCGGTACAAAAGGTAAAGGGGCCGGTTATTTGTCCTTTAACCGCCACAGGTGCAAGGTCACAGGTTTCCAACCTTTTCAAAAACGCGAAAAATCCTCGGGCGGTATCCTCTTTTAAAGCAAATCGAGAGCGATCAAGTTCGATGCTTCCCTCGCTCACTGCCAGATAGTCTTCGTAAAATTGAAGCAGCTCATTTTCAAAGGCCGCATTACCCGCATTGACAAACAGGTTGTCGTTCTCCCGGCATAAACCCGGCAGACCCGGCGTAAACTGCACCATCATTCCCTCTTCCTTATTAGCCGGAAGCTGGGCCCAAATGGGAATTTCGGGCATATATTCCAGAATAAGGTCCAGGGCTTCATGATGGTCTGCCAGTGGGAGACTGCCGATCAATGTGGCAAGCCCGTTGGCCTGAAACACTTCTGTCACCTCTCATAGCGGTTGTCATAAATATGTTCCATTTGCCAGAATTCCTAACAGAAGAAAATATAGTGTGTAACAGCCTGAAATTATATCAAACATGACAACCGCTATATTATTAGAGCGTTTGGATCAGGCCATATTGGACGTTATCGACAGCCCGGAGACGACCCAACAAACCACCGCTATCGGAACGTTATTTAGACAAACGCTCTATCATGACCGATTTTGTTTAGCAAGGTTAAGAACAATTAAATCAGAGCCTGAAATGATTGACACGAAAAGGGCCTGATGTTATATTCAGTTCGTCAATTGATTTGGAAAAAGAGCAACCGTTTTTGTAAAAGCCTTATAAACTACTATAAGCTTTCGGAGCGCCCGGTGGCGAATATCATATCATTTGAGGATAAGAAGGGCCTTGCAGAGGAAAAACAGGCAAGCCTGACAAAAATGCGCAAGTTTCAGGCCGTTCGAAAAGTCTTTCAGTGCACGCACTGCGCCCTTAAGTGCGAAAAGTGCGGATCACAGATCAGCGGTGATCAGAGCAAAACTGACCCTTATCGACGCAAACTGAATGTCCCCTATAACTTTTGTGATGAGTGTTCAGAAGAGTATTCAGACTACATCGAAAGGCTCAAGGGAGCGGGGGACCCTGACTGCTACTGGCATAATGAGGCCTGGATTGATGCCTGGAAGAGATGGATAGATTATCAGGGCAGTGTTGACCGGTATTTAAAATCAAGAGAATTCAAGCAGTTGTTAAACGAACTCAAACAAACCGGGCCTGACGAATAGGAGGAAACATGTTTGGAATAGGAATGCCGGAACTCATTATAATTTTAGTGATCATTCTCATCATTTTTGGAGCCGGCAAGTTGCCGGAAATCGGCGCAGGAATGGGGAAAGCCATTAGAAACTTTAAAGGTGCGTCAGACGAAGAGGAAAAAAAAGAACCTGAGAAAATTGATGAGGAAAAAAAATCCTGAGCCACTTATGCCCGCCAATAAACCCAATAGTTGAGTCGGTTGTCGAGCCTGTCTAACCTAATTACTCCGCCCTGAAAAATAGCCATAAAAGGATTGGGTAGTATAAATTTGTTCTTTGATACCCGGGTTTGCTTGAAGTATGCCTTTGGCAACCAGATCGGCCAACTCCCGTTGGGCCGTGGCTCTGCTGACATGTGTCAGGCCCGCGTATTTGTTGCAATAAATTATAGGGAAGGAATAAAAAATGGCGTAAAAAAACAAACTGTTACGCCATTTTAAATCTAATTCTGCTAACAGCTAGAATGGGATGTCATCATCAGCCGGTCCCTGCGTCGGTGCCCCTGAAGAATCTGGGATCGGCGGACCTTGCGGTCTGGGCGAATCTCCGGCATCCCGTCCGCCAAGGAATTGTACAGTATTAGCTACTATTTCGGTAGTGTATCTTTTGTTTCCCTCTTTATCCTCCCAGGCGTTAGTCTGGATGCGCCCTTCAACGTAAACTTGCTTTCCTTTGGAAAGATACTCCCCGCAAATTTCACCGAGCCTTCTCCAGGCCACAATGCGATGCCATTCGGTACGCACTTTTTTTTCACCCGTATTCTTATCCTTCCATTCCTCGGATGTTGCAATGTTGAAATTCGCAACTGCATCGCCACTGGGCGTGTACCGAACCTCAGGGTCACCTCCAAGATTGCCAATCAATATCACCTTATTTATGCCTGCCATTTTTGCCTCCTTCGACTAAAGACTGTTTTCGTTTAAAAACTGATACAGCAAACATTTGGTGATGTCAATCAAATCTGGTCACTGGTTTCTGGTTGCTATAAATTAATGGTGTAAGGTATAAGGAGGAAGGTAGAAGGTCTGGGCGCCGTGTGCCGCTTCATAAAACATCGAGCATCAAGTATCGAGAATCGAACATCCAGTATCGAGAAACGAGATTCAGACCATGTCCCCTGAAAGTTCACTTTCCAAACGGATCAAACGGCATGTCATCGGGCGCCGGCGCAGCTATTTTGCCGGTACCTCGCCCGGTTTCGAAGCGCTTTGCTGCGAGGAGCTGTCAGCGCTCGGGCTTTCAATTGAAAATGTTGCCATTGTTGAGGGAGGCGTTGAGTTCGAGGGACGGCTGCAGGATTGTTATCTATCCAATTTGCACTTGCGCACAGCCAGCCGAATACTCTTGCGTATCGATCAATTTAAAGCCTCGGGTTTCCGGCAGCTTGAAAAAAAGGCGGCCGAGATTCCCTGGGAACTATATTTGCCGCCAACGATGATACCGCAAATTCATGTCACAACAAAGCACTGCCGGCTTTATCATTCCGATGCCATCGGCCAGCGCTTTTTAGACGGCATCTCAATGCATTCGTCAATCAATGATTTTGACCCAGGGGAAAAAAACGACTTCACATCCGACCTTACTGTTTTTGTCCGGGGCGTGGACGATCGTTTTATGGTGTCTATCGACAGCAGCGGGAATCACCTTCACAAGCGCGGCTTGAAACGCCATCGTGGAAAGGCTCCTCTGCGCGAGACCCAAGCGGCTGCTGCTCTGTTGATGACCGGTTACAACGGTACGGAACCTTTAATAGACCCTATGTGCGGTACGGGAACCTTTTCTTTAGAAGCCGCACTGATCGCAAAAAATATACCTCCGGGGTGGTTCAGAGAATTTGCGTTTATGCAATGGCCGTCATTTAGTCAAAAAAGATGGGAATACCTGAAAAACCAGTGTGTAACAAAGTTTGCCAATCCTCAAAAACCATTGATATTTGCCTCGGACCAGGATTCAGCTGCCTGCAGCCGGCTTGAAAAGTGCATTCAGAAGCACAAATTATCCGACTTAATAAAAGTTTCCCAAAAAGACTTTTTTGATTTTCTTCCGGAAGAATTGACCGATCAAACAGGGGTCGTCGTAATCAATCCCCCCTATGGACGACGGTTGGGAAATCTTGAAAAAAGCGACCACCTTTTTGTGGCCATATGTGAAAAATTAAAGCAGGATTTTATGGGCTGGAAACTGGTTCTGGTCGCACCCGACAAAAGCCTTGTAAAAAAGATTCCCTTTCAACTTGAGGCCCTGCCATTTTTTCATGGAGGACTGAAGCCCTCCCTGATGTTCGGAAGAATAACGTAACTGTGAAAGGAATAATAGCGATGACTTCGATTTGGCCGTTTATTCTGCTGGCCATTGTTGCCGGGTTTTGTCTCCCGACCCAGGCCGGGATTAACACGCAACTGAATCTGTGGAGCCAATCGGCAGTTCTGGCGGCAACAATCTCGTTTGCCGTGGGAACCATCGGCCTGTTCGTCTATGCCCTGTGTTTAAAAATCCCCTGGCCGGCGGTTGACACAATTTCCCATCATCCCTGGTGGATATGGACCGGCGGCCTGCTGGGCGCTTTTCTGGTTGCTTCCACCGTCGTACTGGCTCCCCGCCTGGGAGCCGCATCCATGATTGCTTTGATCGTTGGCGGCCAGATGACGGCTTCGCTGGTTCTGGATCATTTTGGCTGGCTGGGATACCAGTTGCATCCCATCAGCAGTCTACGAATACTGGGCGTTTTCTTGCTGACCGGTGGGGTGGTGCTGATAAGACTGTTTTAGAGGCAAATATAATGCCTAACCCGGACAAGCCGGGATTGAAAATTGAAGATTGACGATTGAAGATTTGTGGTATCGCTTCGCTCAGTCTTTTCTATTTAAACAGATGTCATCCTTTTCCAACTTTAGGCATTTTAGCGCATTTTAGGCAATTTAGGCATTTATTTAAGTGTAAGATTCAGAATTCCTATTCGGGAATATTTTTCTTTATATTTATCAGTTAACACAAGAACTTGGGAGGTGTCTGATGGATTTGAAAGATTTAAGGGTAAACGGAAAGCGGCTGCAGGGCACGCTGGAAGAAATGGCAAAAATCGGGGCAACACCGGGCGGCGGTGTTCAAAGATTAACGTTGACGGATGAGGATAAACAGGCCCGGGATCTCTTTGTCAAATGGCTGCAAGAGCTGAATTTGGAGATCACCGTCGATGAAATGGGCAACATTTTCGGCAAACGGGCGGGCAAAAACAACGACCTGCCGCCGGTGATGAGCGGGTCCCATATTGATTCCCAGCCTAAGGGGGGGCGATTTGACGGTATCTTAGGCGTCATGGGACCGTTGGAAGTTCTGCGCACCCTTCACGAAAACGACGCCGAAACCGAGCGTCCCCTTGTCATTGTCGACTGGACCAACGAGGAAGGGTCCCGTTTCGCGCCGGCCATGGTGGCATCCGGTGTGTGGGCCGGCGCGCTTGAAAGGGATTGGGTGTATGATCGCACCGACATCACCGGCAAGCGCTTTGAGGATGAGCTTGTGCGCATCGATTACAAAGGATCCGCACCCTGCAAAAAGTGGCCGGTTCACTGCTACTATGAGTACCACATCGAGCAGGGACCGATTTTGGAAAAAGAGGGAAAGCTTATCGGTGCTCCCAAAGGAATTTTATGTCTGCACTGGTACGATATCTATCTTGAAGGTGAGGCCAACCAGGTAGGCCCCACCCCCATGGAAGGACGGCATGATGCCCTGTGTGCGACGGCCGAAATGATTTTAAAGGTCAACGAACTGCCGGACCGCATGGGCGGCAACATGGTGGCCACTGTGGGTGAAATCCAGAATTACCCCAATTCCAGAAATATCATCCCGGATAAAGTTCACTTTACCGTCGATATTCGCTCCTGGGACGACGATCACGCAACTAAGGCCTGGGATTTGGTACGCAACGATTTTGAAGACATTGCCTCCCGCAGGGGCTGCCCGATTAAAATCGAAGAGACCTGGCGGGTGGAGCACTCACCGTTTGATGAAAAAAGGGTGCAGACGGTTTTGGATGCTGCCGATGCCCTGGGGTATTCCAGCCTGCATATGGTCAGCGGTGCGGGACATGATGCCAGCTATATGAACCAGGTCTGTCCCACGGCCATGATATTTGTGCCCAGCATCGGCGGACGCAGTCATGTTGAGGTGGAAGAAAGCAGATGGGAAGACTGTGAGGCCGGTACCAACGTGCTGCTGCACGCCATGCTCTCATCGGCGAATGAGAAGTAACAGAGGACAGAGTTTTGAATTCGGAATTGGGAATGCGGAATGCGGAAAGAAAAAAGGTGCAGGATATACATTTCCTGCACCTTTTCTATTTGTCTGTTATCTTATAGTTTTTTTATGATTTCAGGGGGCGCAAATGTTGTAAATCAGTTAAATCGTCGTTGGACGGAGATGACTTTACAACAATCAAAATCAAGATTTACTTGACTTGACAACCGCTAAGAATGATA
>JAIVWA010000122.1:0-9767 GCA_049190255.1 Gammaproteobacteria bacterium
CATAGGTCCGGCGGATTAATTAATTAATCCGCCCGGATCAGCGTCAACATAGCCTAATTAGATTTCAAAGGACAAAAATATTTTACCTGCTCCTGATATCGTTATTTTTCAGGGCGGAGTAATTAATATCTGCTCTGCAAACGATTCTAATTCGCCTGGCATCTCTTGTCTGAAAGCTCGCGGAATATACGCCAAGATCTCGCAAATTCCAATTATCGAATAGAGATCGACCGCTTCGGGCGGTCAGGTGAATTCATCTGTATCGCGCTAATGGTGTTTAAGAGGAGAGTCACGCTACATGAAGCTAAAAAAGCTGGAAATAATCGGTTTTAAATCCTTTTATGACAAAGCCACCATCGAATTCCCCCCGGGGATCTCCGCCGTGGTGGGGCCGAATGGATGCGGCAAAAGCAATATACTCGATGCTCTCCGATGGGTGATGGGTGAGCAAAGCCTGAAGCAGCTGAGAGGCAAATCAAAAGAAGATATCATTTTTTCAGGCACCAACGGTAAGTCGCCGCTAAACATGGCCGAAGTTTCGTTAACGCTCGCCAATGACAACGGAAATGCCCCTGAGGAGTTGAAGGATTTCACTGAAATCAACCTGACCCGACGACTGTATCGATCCGGAGAAACCGCCTATTTTTTAAACCGACAGCCATGTCGCTTGAAAGATATTCATAATATATTTTTAGGCAGCGGTTTGGGCTCCAAATCCTATGCCGTGATCCAGCAGGGCAACATCGGCGCCATTACCGAAGCATCCCCCGAGGAACGCCGCTACTTTATCGAAGAAGCAGCTGGAACCACCCGTTATAAAAGTCGCAAAACCGAAGCCCTGCGCAAAGTGGAGATTACCCATCAAAATCTTTTAAGGGTCAACGACATTCTTTCAGAAATAAAGCGACAGATGGCAAGCCTGAAGCGCCAGGCCCGCAAAGCGGAATTATACAACAAGTTTCAAAAACGCATCAAAATCTTGGATGTCCATCTGGGAGTTCATAATCATGATGGCCTCAGCGCCCAGATTGATCAAACCGACGCTTTGATAAGAGAATTGAAAGATGCGGATATCGGACACTCATCCGAATTAAAAAAACTTGATGCCGCCGTCGAAGAAATAAAGCTCAAGCGCTGGCAAAAAAACCAGGAAATTTCTGAACGGAAATCAGAAAAATATGAAACCCAGCGCAATGTTGACCGGGCTGAGAATGATCTGGCCCACCTGCGCAATGATATCGAACGACTGGCCCGGGAAATCGGTGAATTGGAGGAAGCCCACGCGGATCTGGTTCAAAAAAATCAAGATATGGTTTCTGAAATCAAGCAGGTTGAACAGGAAAACGTTCATTTCAGGTCAGAAATCGATGGTATCAGGGAAAATCTTAATCAGAAAAGACAGGGCAGTGAGCAAATCAATGAAAAATTAACAGCCCTCAACCGGGAACTCGAATCCAAGAAAACCCACTTGATGAATCTGATGACCCAGGAGGCCCAGTACAAAAATATCTATCAGAACGCAGCCAGTAACAAAGAAAGCCTCCAAAGGCGACTCAAACGCGCAGATGAAGAAGAAGTCCTGGCTCAAAACCAAATCAAGGAGCTTCAGCAAGAAGAATCCCGGGCCAATGAACAGCTTGAAACCCTGCGACAAAAAATCAAAGAGCTAAGCGGCCGGATCACTGCCACACGAACCCTGCTGGATGAAAAGGCAGGCGCCCTGGCCCAACAGGTCAAGCTTGTCCAAACGCTGGAATTAGAGCGCAATACCGCCAAATCCAAATACAATACCCTGAAGAAAATGGAGGACAACTACGAGTGGTACCGTGACGGCGTCAAGGCCATCATGAGAGCGACGAGCGTCGACGAGGGGCAGACTTCGGCATCGCCAATCAGCCGGGAACTGGCCGCCAATGTGCGGGGACTGATGGCCGACATCATTGAAGCGGACCCGGCCTATGAAACAGCCATCGAAGCTGTCCTGGGGGAATCACTGCAATATATCATTGTCAAAGACCAGGAGGCCGGCTTGCAGGCCATTGATTATCTGCAAAAACACGATGCCGGGCGCAGTGGATTTGTTCCGCTTTCATCGGTAAAACCAGTATCAACAGAGGGAACCCATCCGCCGCCCGAAGCACTGCTGTTGAATCATATTACGGTCAAAGCGGGCTTCGAAAAAATTGCACAGGCAATCTTAGGAGATGTCGTCTTAACCCAAACCATTGATGAAGCTTTAGAGCTGTTTAATAAGAACGGAACATTCCAGAGGATTGTTACCAAAAATGGTGACGTGATTTCTCATCAAGGAATTCTGGTGGGCGGCAGTAAAGATAAATTAAGCGGAATTCTGGCTAAAAAGCACGAAATCAAAGAATTGAAGCATCAGGACGCGGAATTTGCCCGGAAACTGGAAAAAGCGCACCTCGTGCAGCATGATATGGAATCCGAAGTTCAGGACCTTGAAACCAGCCTGCAAAAGCAAATCGAGCAAAAAAATCGCATCACAGAAGATGAAATTGAAGCCGAAAAAGCGCTTTACAGGGCCGGAGAAGACCTCAAAAACGCCCGTCGTCATTTGGAAATTGTCCAGCTGGAACAGGAACAGCTTTTAGGAGAAACCAGCGATATTGACGATGAAATGACCAAATATAACCGGGCCCTGTCAACGGTATCGGCTGACATCAATTCCGCTCAGGACATCGTTGCCGAAACATCGGAAAAGATCAGCACTGTCTCAGCGCAAATGGAAGACTTTAATCAATCGGTGGTTGATCTCAAATTAAAACTGACTGCTTTGCATGCCCGGCTGGAAAACAGCGACAGCAGTTTAAAGCGACTAAAAGAATTCCACGACGACAGTTTGACAAGACTCGATCAGTTGTCCCGTGAGATTACGCTGAAGAAACAAAAAGAAGAAGCCGCCCGCCTGGGCGTATCTGACAATGAAGAAAAGCTTTCACAAATGTACAGCACCATCGAAGGCCTGGACGATGCCATCGGCCTCAGCGAGGCAGATTACCAGGAAATCGATGCCCGGCTCCAGGAAAGCGACAGCAAAATAAATGACCTTAAAACAAAACAGGAAAAAACCCTGGAAAAATTTCGCATGCTGGAGCTCGAGCAATCCCAGCTCAAACTCAAACGCGACAATATCGCCGATCGTTTGGAGGAACGCTATCAAAGTTCCTATGAAGACCTGAGAAACCGGCACAGCGAAAATGAGGCGGCGGTTGGAATCACGGCTGAAATGACCATCGAGGAGATCGAAGCCGACCTGACCCGCAGCAGAGAAAAAATAGCAAAGATCGTTGATGTCAACCTGGGGGCAATCAAGGAATATGAACAGTTAAAAGATCGCTTTGAATTTCTCGAGACCCAGCGCGATGATCTCCTGAAGGCCATTGATGACCTGCAAAAGGTGATCAGAAAGATCAACACAATTACCCAGCAAAAATTCACGGCAACCTTCGATCAGATAAACGAAAAATTGAAGGTTGTTTTTCCCCGTCTATTTGACGGCGGCGAAGCAAAGCTTACCCTGATTGAGCCGGATAAACCTCTTGAATCAGGCGTAGAGCTGATGATTCATCCGCCCGGAAAAAAACTGACCCGTTTGAGTCTGCTTTCAGGTGGCGAGAAAGCATTGTCCGCTATTGCGTTTATTTTTTCAATATTCCTGATCAAACCGGCCTCCTTTTGCCTGCTCGATGAAATAGACGCACCGTTAGATGACGCCAACGTATTTCGCTTCAACGATCTGCTCCAAATCATCGGAGAAAATTCTCAGATTATCGTAATTACCCACAATAAGCGCACGATGGAGTTTGCCGATATGTTGTTCGGCATCACCATGGAGCAAAAAGGAATTTCAAAAGTTGTATCCGTGAATTTCCTCAGAAAATGACGAAGGGTTGGAATGACGAAGGACGAATGAAGAATGTCGAATTGAGGAGTTCGCTTCGCTCCGCCAAATTATAAAATAGATAGAATTCCTTAATTATTCATTCGACATTCGACATTCGTCATTCCAAAACGTTATGGCGTTAAACTGGTTTAAAAAAAGTAAAAACAAGAAAGAAAAACCCGGAGATGAGGCGGCTGCCGAGCACCCCTTAGCGGATGAAGCCGACGCTCCGCAACCGCAGCAACTGGAGCAAGCCCTTTCAGACGGGGCTGACGATCCGCAACCGCCGCATTCCGAAGTCGAAGAAACAGACGCTGAACAAGCCACGGACCCGCCGCCATCGCCGCTAACGGAGACCGAATCCTCCCCCGAAGCGGAACCGGAGAAAGCCGGCTATTTCAAGCGCCTGCGAAAGCGTTTATCCAAGACGCGTAAATCCTTGTCGAACGGTTTTGATAAAATCTTTGCCGGTAAAAAGAAACTCGACGACGAGGTCTTAGAGCAATTGGAAGAGCTTTTGATAACATCAGACATCGGGGTCCAGACAACGATGGCGCTCATTGAACGGCTTTCAAAGGCTAAAGTTGCCGAGGTCGGTGAGGTAAAACAGATTTTAAAAGATGAGATTCTCTCAATTCTTGACTCTCAACCGCCGGCACCGGAAGAAACGCAAGACAAACCCCATGTTGTCTTAGTGATAGGTGTCAACGGTGTCGGTAAAACAACCACCATCGGAAAACTAGCCGCATCAGCCAAAGCTTGCGGGAAAAAGGTCCTGATTGGGGCCGCCGACACTTTTCGGGCGGCGGCCATCGAACAGCTGGCAATATGGGCCCAAAGGGCGGATGCGGAATTTGTCAAACACAGGGCAAATGCAGATCCGGCGGCCGTGGCCTTTGATGCGGTCGCAGCGGCCTCGGCCCGCGGATGCGACCTGGTCCTCATCGATACGGCCGGCAGGCTCCACACCCAAGTCAATCTAATGGAAGAACTAAAAAAAATTAAGCGCACGGTGTCCAAGCAACTTGAAGGGGCGCCCCATGAGATTTTACTGGTCCTGGATGCAACCACCGGGCAAAACGCTCTATCCCAGGCCAAGCTTTTTAACGACGCCTTGGATGTTACCGGACTGGCGCTGACCAAACTCGATGGAACCGCCAAAGGCGGGATTGTTATCAGCATTTGCAGTTCGCTGGAAATTCCCTTACAGTATATCGGTGTGGGCGAAAAAATAGATGACCTCAGGCCCTTTGATGCCGAACAATTTATTGATGCGCTGCTTTAGCTTTGCAGAGCTGGATTTCAGCGAAAGATGCTCTGCAAATGCCAGCCATTTGTGGTTTAGCAACAAAAAATGTTGAAAAACTATTGAAAAATAACGATTTCTGTTGACATGAAATTTTAGTTCCTATATGGACACAGGAAAATAGGCTACTTGGCTTGGCTCAGCAAGTTTAACAACCCACAAAAAAGGAGGCATGGACTATGACAAAGGCTGAACTGGTAGAAAAAGCGGCAAAGGATGCCAAGGTTTCCAAGGTTGCGGCGGCAGCGGCACTGAACTCTTTTATCGACGGCGTCACCAAGGCGCTCAAGAAAAAAGACGGGAAGGTCACCCTCGTCGGTTTTGGCACGTTTTCAAAAGTTCGACGCAAGGCTCGCAAGGGTCGCAATCCGCAGACCGGCGCACCCATCAAAATCAAAGCCCGCAACGTCGTCAAATTTCGTCCCGGCAAAAAACTCAAAGCTGCCGTCTAAGCATTTAACTGCGGGGCGGTTTATCGATTCTTGAAGCTGTCTCAAAAATAGTAGTTTAGGTTCAAGGGCAAGGCGTCGATTCGGTTTAAAAGCGGAGTGTACACGTTAGTACGTGAGCATTTTAAACCGAATCGTGATGCACCTTAATATATTAAAACCGATGCGGAATCAGGCTCTGCGTGACAACGCGGCCATTGGACGTAAAATGCATTTTTGAGATAGCTTCTAATAAGCCGCTCCGAAGTTAAACATACACTCACGACCACTTCGCATAATTAATGTCGAATCCTTTAAACTCTCCGGTATAATCTTCCCAGTTTACGGTCACGTCGGCCACATCCGCACCGGGGGGCCCTTCCCGGCACCAATCGACAATAGCGTCTACCCGGTCGCGATCGCCCTCAAACACAGCTTCTACGGTCCCATCCAACTGATTTTTGACCCAGCCGAACACGCCAAATCCATCGGCAGCGCGTTTGGTTTCCATTCTAAAAAACACACCCTGCACCCGACCGCTGATAATCGCATGGGCCCGGACCTTGTTTTCCATAGTTACCTCACAGGTATTTGGCTTGAAAGCCAGGATGCCGGGAGGCTGGAAGGCTAAGGAGCTATCATCAGCTCTACCTCCCCGCTTCCAAGCCTCCCAAGCTTTATAGCCTTCTGGTTTACCCGAACAACTCTTTAAATCCTGCCTCGTCTATCACCGCCAACCCAAGGTCCTTTGCCCGTTTGAGCTTGGATCCCGGGGAATCGCCGGCAACCACAAAGTCTGTGTTGCGGCTCACCGAACTGCTGACCTTGCCCCCGGCCGCTGTGATCATATCCTTGGCCTGGCGTCTTGTCATTCCATCCAGGGTTCCGGTCAGTACAAACGTCTGGCCATCGAATTTTGCAGTTTTCCGCTTAGCCTCAAAGACGATCTGCACGCCACTGTCAAGGATCGATTGGATGGTGCCCAAATTCTTCTCCTGGTGGAAATAATTGGCAATGCTTTCGGCCACTACAGGGCCGACCCCATCGATGTCGGTCAAATCCTGTTGGGAGCAACTTGCTAAATCTTCGAGGCTTTCAAATTGATCCGCCAGTAGTGCGGCCACATGCTCACCCGCATGCCGGATTCCCAAGGCATAAAGAAATCGGGCGAAGCTTATTTTTTTGCTGGCTTCAATTGCATGTATTAGATTTTCGGCCGATTTGTCCCCCATTCTTTCGAGACCGGCAAGGGTTTCTTGATCCAGTTTGAAGAGATCGGCAAAAGATGTCAGCAAACCTTTTTCAACGAGTTGCTCAACGAGTTTAGCCCCCATCCCATCAATGTCAAAGGCGCCTTTGGATGCAAAATGCTTGATGCGCTCTTTAACCTGAGCCGAACAGCTTGAGTTGATGCAACGGGTGGCGGCTTCGCCTTCAAGGCGCGCAACCGCCGCACTGCAAACCGGACAACGGTCGGGCATTGAAAATTTTTTTTCAGCACCGGTGCGTTTGGATAAAATGACTTTGACCACCTCGGGGATGACGTCACCCGCTCGTTGAACCAATACCGTATCCCCGATACGGACGTCTTTTTTCTCAATTTCGTCTTCGTTGTGCAGTGTGGCGCGACTGACGGTTACCCCGGCCACATTAACGGGTTTCAGATGGGCGACCGGTGTGAGAACCCCGGTACGTCCCACCTGAATCTCGATATTTTCAAGTATGGTTGTTTCCTGAATCGCCTGAAATTTATAAGCAACGGCCCAGCGGGGACTGCGGGTGGTTGCTCCCAGTTGCTGTTGCAATGACAAACTATCGACTTTTATCACCATGCCGTCAATGTCATAAGGCAGTTGATGACGCTGTTGGCTAAGCTCCCGGTGATATTTCAATACGTCTTTTATTGAAATCCGGGGCCGGATGAGAGGATTAATCCGAAACCCCCATTTCTTCAATGCCTGCAGGAGTTCCCAGTGAGATTCAAAAACATAATCTTCCGCCACCCCGACACCATAAAAGAAGATTTCCAAAGGCCTTGAAGCGGTAATTTTTGAGTTCAGCTGTCGCAATGAGCCGGCCGCTGCATTTCTCGGATTGGCAAAGGGCGGCAGGTCCTGGTCGATTCTTTCCAGATTCCAGTTTTTGAAGGCCTCAAGCCCGATAAACACCTCACCCCGTACGTCAAGACGGGATGGCACGGCAGATGATCGGTCGGTTCGCATCAAAATCGGAACAGCGCCAATGGTCTTGACATTGGCAGTGATGACTTCCCCGGTAATACCGTCACCCCGGGTCGACGCTGTCAGCAATTTGCCGTCTTCATATACAAGTTCTACAGCAACGCCATCCATCTTTGGTTCAGCAGTATACAAAATTTCGGACTGGAGATTGAGGTAGCGTTGGACCCGTTTGTCAAATTCTAAAATATCCTCATCGGCAAAACCATTGTCCAGGCTTAGCATGGGGAGGGTGTGGGCAATCTGATCAAATTTTGCCAGCGGCGGTGCCCCTACCCTTGCGCTGGGAGAATCCGGGCTGACCAGGTCCGGATAGGTCGTTTCCAGTCGGATCAACTCCTGCATCAAACGGTCATATTCTGAATCCGAAATTTCCGGATCATCCAGGACATAATACCGATAATTATGATGGTGAAGTGTTTTTCTGAGGTTTTGAATTTTTGCAATTATTCCAGGATCAATAGTTGCCGGCATGATTGCTTTACCATTTTGCAAGCGGTCTTACGACCCGCGACAAATCGTTGGTTCTTGAAACCGGGTCTCCATTTAAATGAGGAAAGTTCATCTGAGACGACAAGAATACCGCCTAACTCAACATGTCGAAACTGAGCCACTGAATAAAGAGCTGAAATCTCCATCTCAACGGCCAAAACGCCTTGTTGCTGGTAATTTTCCACCTTTTCCCGGGTTTCACGGTAAACGGCATCCGTGGTCCAGATTTTTCCTGAATGGAAATCAATCCGGTTATCTTCCAACACCTGCCCGATCAGGGATGCCATTGACGACGCCGGTTTGGACGGCCCGCTATCTGTGTCCGTGTAGTTTCTGGAAGTTCCTTCATCAACAACGGCAGATGTCGGCAGGATAATATCACCAATTTTAACCTGGCTAGAAACGGCGCCGCACCACCCTAAAAATATGATTCGGCGGGCTCCCCAGGCAATGAGCGACTCCAGCATCATGACGGCATAAGGCGCGCCGATTCCCGGTCCGCTTAAGCAAATTCCTGCGGAAGAGGATTGATGCGCATACAGCCGGCTGGTAAACAACCGGCGATAGTCATCTCTGTTGAAATCAAAAAGATCACACAGCAAAAAAAGATCCATCTCGGTGGCGGCCATCACGGCAACGGGCCCGATATCCGGCGCGTTTTTAGATTTGGTCGGGTTTACGATGGCGTCGTAGTTGGTCAAAATTCTGGTCCGATGCTGGTTGTTCGTGCTCTGCTGATATTCTTTTTAATGGAACCGACTCGTATTTGGCGTAAGGCTCAGGGCGCAAGGCACAGGGCAAAATCGCGCTTCTGTTAACCCTGCGCCTTTTGCCTTGAGCCATATGGTAAGCTTCCCTGGCTATCTACGGAGCTTCTAATTCGGTTTTGGCAGAGTTTATTAGATGCAAAGCTCCCTATACCGGTTTTGCCAGGCGCGTCATCTCATCCTTAATTTCGTCAATCAAATCATACAACCACATGATATCCTCAATGGTTAAACGACCGGCTTTCGCGGGTGCCCGTTCCGTACCGTCTTTTTTCAGCAATATGCGAGGTCCGATTTGCACTTTCGGTTCTCCCTTCCCATATTGATTGATCGTAACCAGCAGGCCCGTTTCTTCACATTTCCACTTTTTCAGCACCTTATCCAATTCAGGGTCGTACGCCATAATCTCCTCCACATCTATAAATGATTAGTTTCACTAAATCTAATCTGTGATAGACTCGCTGTCAATTGGTCATTTCTATTAAAGGTTAAATGTCTGATTTTTATACCTTGGGTCTTGAGCCCTGCCTGCCGAACCATAGTCACGCCCTAGCGTGACGACGGTTGGAGCCTTGCGCCTTTTCTTATTTTCCGCATTCCCCGCCGGGGCGTAGGCGTAGGCCCCTATGG
>JAIVWA010000123.1:0-3529 GCA_049190255.1 Gammaproteobacteria bacterium
TTGTCGCTGGCGGTTCCCACCGGGGCCGCTTTAACCTATGAAGCACGCTGCGAAGGGCTGATTGCCGAAGAACCGGCCGGAGAAAGTGGTTTCGGCTATGATCCGGTATTTTACTACCCACCCTTAAAAAAAACCTTTGGCGAGTTATCTCGAGAAGAAAAAAGCCGTGTAAGTCACCGGGGCAAAGCATTGAACGAACTTAAAGACGAATTTGACAAGGTGCTGGTCTGGATCCGGCAGCACATGCCCATCCAGGAAAAATTCAGGTGCGAACATGACAATTCATAAGTTTGCCGATTTAATCAGAGACAACAGAAGTTGCCGGCGATTTTATCAGAATCATTCGGTAACGTTAGAGACCCTGAAAGAACTTGTAAATCTGGGTCGTTTGTCTGCTTCCGGCGCCAACCTGCAGCCTTTAAAATATATCCTGTCAAGCGATCCATCCAAAAATGCGGAGATTTTCTTGTGTCTGGCATGGGCCGGATACCTAAAAGACTGGGCCGGGCCCGAAGAAGGCGAACGACCGTCCGCCTATGTCGTTATGCTTGGAGACAAGCGTATCAGCGAGCATGCCGGCTGCGACCATGGTATCGCCGCCCAGTCCATCCTTCTGGGTGCTAGGGAAAAGGGGCTCGGCGGTTGTATGCTCGGCTCAATCAACCGCGAGGCCCTCAGAGATATTTTGGCGATACCCTCACACTGTAAAATTCTTCTGGTGCTTGCCATTGGAAAGCCCAAAGAAAAGGTCGTGATCGAAACTGTCGGTTCCGACGGCAGCATCCGCTACTGGCGCGATGCTGAAGAAGTCCACCATGTTCCCAAAAGAAAATTGGACGATATTATCATTGCTGAACATGGAGCCCAGTTTGCTTAAGGCTGGCAGGCTGGAAAGCTTAGAGGCTATAAGGCTGTGAGGCCGGAATATTGTGAGGCTAAGAGGATTGAAGACTAAAATTGCTCGATTCCTTTAAGCTTCCCAGCCAATGTCCCCATGAGGGGATCCTCAAATTCTAATAACGAATAACAAATCCGCCGCGGCGGATTAACTCATTTTTGAGCTGTTGTTCGCTCAAAAATGATTGGATTATCTTTTGACCCGGATTTATTAAAGTGATAAGGTAAAGTTACGGTTGATTTAGCATTCTTTTCACTTGCAGGGGCCGGCAGTAAAATCAGACATCGCTGTTTTTATTTTTTGCAAACTTCGGAAAGGAAGATTTATTATGGGACCCCAAAAAGACGTGATCGACATTGTAACTGAGTTAGGAGGCGTTAAGACTCCGGAAGCAGCTCAGGAAGTATTTGAAGACAAGCTGGATGCGGTCAATTTATCCAAACTAAATGAGATTAAAAACGAGGCGGTTCGACTCAAGATTGCCAACGCCATCGTTCTTTGCGGTCCGGACAGCGTGTTTATCGATACCGGCTCCGAAGAAGACCGGCAATATATCAGAGACCTGTCCCTTGAAAAAGGTGAAGAATCCAAACTTCCCATGGAAGGACACACCATTCATTATGACCTTAAAGAAGAACAGGGCCGTATTATCGACCGCACGTTTTATATCCACAATGAGGGTGAAGAGGTCAATTCCCTTGCCAACCTGATGGACCGCTCTGAAGCCTTCGAAGATATTCGGGATAAAATGACCGGAATTATGAATGGCAAGCAAATGCTGATCGGGTTTTATATGCGGGGCCCCGTCGGTGCGCCGGCATCAAATCCGGCCGTAGAAATTACCAGTTCCACTTACGTGCTTCACAGTGCCGATATCCTGTACCGTAATGTGTTTTCGCTTTTTGACGGGGAGATTGAAAAAACAGGCCACTTCTATTCCAATATCCACAGCGAAGGTTTGAACAGGTCCGAAGATTTGCCCAATGCCCGGGTATTTATGGATCGCAGTCATTTGACCACTTACAGCTTCAACTGCACCTATGCCGGCAATACCCTGTTGATGAAAAAGGGCAACCACCGCTTTTCGGTTGACCGTTCGGTTTATGTAAAAAGAGAAGAGCAGCTGGCCGAGCACATGTTTGTTACCGGTATCAACGGACCCGGTGACCGCATAACCTGGATGATCGGTGCCGCCCCGAGCGGATGCGGCAAGACGACTTCGGCCATGGCGGGAGACCATTTTGTGGGCGACGACCTGGCCCAGTTGTGGATCGCCGAAGACGGTTCCGTGCGCTCCATCAATCCGGAAGCCGGTATTTTCGGCATCGTGGAGGATGTAAACTGGGAAGGCGACCCGGTGCTGATGGAATGCCTGCGTCCTCCCGGTACCGAAGTCATATTTTCCAATGTGTTAATCGATGACAACCGTGTGCCCCAGTGGGTCGGCAACAATGAGGACCCGCCTCCGACCAAAGGCGTGAACTTTCAGGGCCCGTGGGAGCAGGGCATGGTCGACGCAAACGGCAAAGAGATTCCCATGTCGCATCCCAATTCGCGCTGCACCCTTAAAAATACCGCTCTGGGAAATTATTCCGACAAAAATGAAGATCCGGCCGGCGTTGAGACGCGCATCGTTACCTACAGCGGTCGCGACAGTGACACCATGCCGCCGATATGGGTCGCCAAGGATTCGGATCGCGGTGTTGTCATCGGGGCCTGCATTGTGTCGGCAGCCACAGCCACCGAGGTCGGCGCCACCGGTGTTCGGCGCCAGCCCTGGGCCAATGCCCCGTTTATTCCCGGTTCTCTGGGAGACTACATGGAAGCACAATTTCAATTTTTCGGCAGCCGCAAAATCGCACCGGATAAGCGGCCGATTCTGGCCGGGCTGAATTACTTCTTAACCGAAGAGGCCCGGGAGGGAACCTCCAAAAAGCTGCTCGGGGAGAAAAGAGATGTTAAGGCCTGGATGGCCTGGCTGGAGAGACGCGCCCACAGCGAAGTTGATGCCATAGAAACCCCCGTTGGGTATTTGCCGAAGTATGCAGATCTAAAAAGTTTATTTGAATCCCGCATCGCTAAAGAGTACCCTGAAGACCTCTATGTGAAGCAATTTTCTCTTTACATCGATAATATCGTGGCCCGGGTGGATCTGCAGATTGAAGCCTATGGCAAGGAAAAGAACATTCCGCAAAAATTGTTTGATATTTTGAAAGAACAGCGCCAGGAGCTGACGGCCTTGAAAGAAAAATTTGGCCCGATAGTCACACCAAAGCAACTGGCGAATGTCTAATGAAGGAATTCTGTCATTATATTTTCTTTTGATGGTCTTCGCAGTTCGGATCGAATTACCGACTTACTGTGATCAACAACCACATATAAGCCCTAACATTACGAAAATTCTATCTCGTAGGGTGGGCAATGCCCACCCTAAATCGGTTATGCTGGATTCAACAGACAGTGAGCTTTAAAGTGCCGTTTTGCGTCATTGGTTTATTAGGTTTGTATAAAATCGAAAGAATACCTTAATTCGTCATTCGACATTCTTCATTTGTCATTCTAGTTAAAGTCTCGCGAGGATTTTTTGCCGCCTGAATACCGCAAATCCATCTTAAAAGTCCTATGCAGCCG
>JAIVWA010000123.1:3539-9757 GCA_049190255.1 Gammaproteobacteria bacterium
GGAAGAAGGATAGGAATGACGATTGACGAATGTCTATGTAGTTTTAAATCGCAGAAAATCGGTAATTCGATCCGGACTGCGAAGACCATTAAAAGGAAATTAAAACGACAGGATTCATTAAATAGTCATTCTCGTCAATAGTCATTCCAAATCGTCATTCCTTTAGCAGTCTCGCGAGGATTTTTTGCCGCCTGAATACCGCAAATCCATCTTAAAAGTCCTAGGCAGCCGTCGCATGCTGACGGCCCTTGTCATGGGATTTTCCGCCGGCCTTCCCCTTCTATTGACCATAGGAGTGCTGCAGGCCTGGATGAAGGAAAAAAACATCGATCTTACCTGGATCGGGATGATTACCCTGGTCCAGCTGCCTTATACCTGGAAATTTATCTGGGCCCCCATCCTGGACCGTTTTACACCACCGTTTTTAGGGCGACGAAGGGGATGGCTAATAATCGCGCAACTGGCGCTGGTTTTTGCTATAGCAGCGTTGGGATATTCCGATCCGGTAGAGCATGTGATCCTGATGGTTGTAGCCGCCGTTCTGGTGGCATTTTTCAGCGCCAGCCAGGATATCGTCATCGATGCCTATCGCCGAGAAGATCTGGCGGACGAAGAACTGGGACTTGGCTCGTCGATGTACATTTATGGTTACCGGATGGGTATGTTGCTGGCCGGCGGCGGCGGCTTGATAATGGCGGATCATATGCCCTTTTCAATGGTATACCTGATCATGGCAGGCTGCATGCTGCCGGGAATTCTTACCACGCTGCTGACACCGGAACCCCGGATCGCCGCCGGCACACCACAGACCATGAAAGATGCGGTGATCAATCCCCTGGCCGAGTATTTCAGCCGCAACAATGCCGTGTGGATTTTAATCTTCATTCTGCTCTATAAAATGGGCGACACCATGGCCAGTGCCATTACCACGCCCTTTTATCTTGATCTGGGCTTTTCAAAAACCGACATCGGCGCAGTGGTTAAAGTGTTCGGGACCGGTGCCACCCTGGCAGGCGCTTTTTTAGGCGGGATTATATTGCTGCGACTGGGAATAAACCGCAGCCTCTGGATTTTCGGGGTCCTTCAAGCCCTGTCGACGGCCTGCTTCGCCCTGCTGGCAAGGATCGGATACAGCATAGCGGCTTTATCCGGTGTAATTGCATTCGAGAATTTAAGCAGCGGTATGGGCACGGCCGCCTTCGTGGCCTTTATGGCCAGCATTACCAACAAAAAGTTTACCGCCACCCAGTACGCTCTGCTGACCAGCCTGATCGGAATTCCGCGAGCTGTGGCTTCATCGGTGACCGGGTTTATGGCCAAAACCATCGGCTGGGAAGGCTTTTTTATCACATGCGCCCTGGTGGCCATCCCCGGGATGCTCATGCTGTTTAAATTTGCACCCTGGAATGAAGAGGTTTCTGAATTTGGGATTTAGGATTGGTAATATACGTCCCCAAGAATAAAGTGATTACTGATGGAAAATGACAAACCGGACAAACTGGCCTTAGAGCGCATAGAAAAGCTGCATGCGAAACGGCTGCAAATCCTGGCCCTGCCTCCCCAGGAGGCACTCGACCGGATTTTGCAAGACCCCCAAGCGCTGCCCCTGGTGCATTCATTTCCCGAGCAGGATTTATATTTTTTGATACATGACGTGGGACTGCAGGATGCTTTGCCGTTGCTGTCCCTGGCTTCAGACAAGCAGTGGGATCACATCATCGACCTGGAAGCCTGGCAAAAAGATCAGATCGATATTAAATCCGTTTCACACTGGCTTGGCTTGCTGCTTGACGCTGATCCGAAACGCTTCATCCGCTGGTTTCTTGAGCAGCAGCTGGAACTTGTTGAATTTTATCTGTTCAAGAATATTGAGGTCAGGGTGTTAGAGCACGATCAGGATCCCTCTGATTTAGGCGATGATTTTTTTACTCTTGATAGCATGTATTTTATGCGATTCATTGATCCATCGCTTAGAGACGAAGCTGATCAAACTGCCGACGACCCGCGCAAAAATTTTATTACAAAATTGATCCAACACCTGGCTGATTTTGATCACCGTACCTTTCAAAATGTCATCCTGGAAGCAACCCATGTGCTGCCGGCCGAAACGGAAGAAACATGCTATCACTGGCGCAGCGTACGTCTGGCCGAAAAAGGATTTTTGCCCTTTGATGAGGCGGTGGGCATCTACCAGCCCATCAAGCCCCGGGATCTTGTCAAACACAGGATAAATCGAATTTCAGATAGCGATGATAAACCGTCTCCGCAACTCATTTCACAGTACCCCATCCGGTTGCTCAAGGAAGACAACCACTTTACGCGTGCCCTGGCAACCATGGAAAGGTCGCCGGAGCTGCCGGACATCCAGGCCGAATTTGCCAACCTGTGCAATCGTGTCATTGTTGCCGATCATAAAACCGTTCGTGACCGGAACGCGTTGCGTGAAATTGTTAATAAAGCCTGTGGATTTATCAGTCTGGGGATCGAACGCCTGGTCAAAGATCAAACCGAAATTAATCCCCGCCGGGCTGCCGAGCTGGTTGCCAAGTACCCGCTGACACAACTTTTCAGAGTGGGGTTCGGCGGTGTGCTGGAGCTGAAGTGGCGGGCCGAAAAATGGCTTGACCAGTGCTGGTTTGCCGCTGCCGGGTTACGATTGACGTTCTGGGGCGAGCAATGGCTGGGGGTGCTCGGCGGGCTGCTTCTCAAAAAACCTCTTTTTTATGATAATTACCAAACCGGTGTTCTTTATCGGGAGTTTTCGAACCTTGCAGAAATCCGGATAATCGAAGACAGCTTCGATCAAATCAAAGCCCTGGACGACCTGCTGTCCCTGATGACCATCACGCTGGCCCACCCATCATCTTACGGATTTCTGACCTACAAAAATCTGGTTCTCACGCTGTGGGCCCGGCATTATCTCAAATTATCGGCAAAACCGCTGCAGGCCCTGGCACTGAAAGACTTTAAACCGTTTTTTGAAGACCTGCTGCCGGGCCGGACGGAAACCGGTGCTGACAAGCCGCGCGCCATCCCCCAGACCATGAAAAATCACTTTTTAGACTGGCTTGGCGCCGAAACGGGTCTAAGAGATTTTGAAATCACCGAGCGGCTGGGCCAGACATTTGAAAATCTTTTTGCAGATATCGAAAGCGAATTGGGTCCGGTAGCTGCCAGAGATCTGAATCCCAGATACATCCAGTTGTTTCTGTTAGAAGATACTTAGGTTGAAGTAGCCGTTCGGGGTTCAAAGGTTCAGGGTTACCTCAAACATGAACTGCGGATTGGGAAGTTCCGGTAACAGGAATAAAATATAAATGAGCCTATCATGACCAACGCTTCTGATGATCGACCTGGACGATTTGAAATTGCCAGGAACTGGCTGCCGCGGTATACCGGCATGCCGTTGGACAAATTCGGTGATTATATTCTTTTGACTAATTTTCACTACTATTTGCGGAAATTCGCCGAAATATTTAACTGCGATATTTATGGTGAAGACAAGCCGATGCAGGCCCTGACAAACAAGGACGGGCTAACGATCATAAACGTTGGAATCGGCTCAGCGAATGTGGCGACCATTATGGACTTGCTTATTGCCTGTCAGCCTAAGGGCGTTCTCTTTTTAGGAAAATGCGGCGGATTGAAGAAATCCGCTGAGATTGGAAATTTCATCCTACCGATTGCCGCCATCCGGGGTGAGGGTACCAGCAATGACTATTTTCCACCTGAAGTTCCCGCGCTGCCTTCATTCAAGTTGCACAAATTTGTTTCTCAAAAGATCATGGACCACGGGTATGAATACCGCACCGGTGTGGTTTACACGACGAACCGGCGCTTATGGGAACATGATACCAAGTTCCTCGACCGACTTAAGCAGATGACCTGCATTGCCATAGATATGGAAACAGCGACTATTTTCGTCGTCGGTCACTACAACGAGATTGCGCGGGGAGCTCTGCTGCTCGTCTCTGACATGCCGATCACACCTGAGGGGGTCAAAACAGAGGAATCGGACTTGCAGGTGACCGAGAACTGGACCGAAATTCACCTGCAGATCGGAATTGAGGCCATGACCGAAATCGGAGGTAAGGGGGAAAGGATTAAGCATTTTAGATACTGAACCTATTTGCTTAGGATTTCCGGCTTGTCCGGGTTAGGGCCGAATTACTTCGATTTTGCCGCCCCATACGGATCAATTCGTTTTTCCTCCAGCAGTTCAAATCCCGTGATCTTCCAGTTCCCGTCCACCGGTTCCACTAGAGGGGGACGCCCTTCATATTTACAGTTTTAACCAATGTAAAAGCGGTATGGGGTGAAACGATAAAATAAAGCCTTCCGCCTTATACCATTCTTATCAACCGGTAAGATTTTCATCCCGACATGCATCGCCACAGCCGCAATAGCTATCGCGGCTGCCCCGGCCCCGCCCATCAATAGCCAACCGTTCCTGCTCGACGAGTCGTGCCAGGCGGCGCTGTAAAGTACGGCACGGCATCTTTTTTTCCAAGGTTTCACTGAGGTTCTCGACAAAGGCACCTTCTGGAAACTGGGTAACTGCCTCTAATATGGCATCAAGTTCGTCTTGTGGGATTTGTTTTGGCATGATTTGGCTATTGTGGCGCAATTAAGTATTTACGCCAAATCAAATGGCGCATTTCGGCTTATAGGGTGCAATCAATCGAAATTCAAATACCGAATGAAGATCGTATTGTCAAGACGGCCTTTTAGCTGAATTGACTGAAAACAGAGAGAAAACACGTGATAAAGTGCACCCTCAAATTCAATTCGCCAGGGACGTGCCATTCATTTTTGGTATAAAAGCCAAAAGACACATGTCAATCTATATTCACTGATCAAGCCCTGATCCCACATCCACTTTCCTAAGACCCGGTCGCCTCATACCCCATATTCTCCGTCCTTGTTTACGCGCTGGTTTTACGCGCCTTCTTCTTGAGCAAGAACCGGAGCATCCGGACCCATCCGCTCCAATCAGACTTACCAGCCGGCAATCCGAGTTGTCTCGCGGCCTTGTTGAAGGCGTCTTCAATAAGAGCATCATGAAGTGGCCGAAAAATGACTGGCCAAGTGAACAAAGCCTGTCCAGTCGTCTTCATGCGAAGAACGTGACGGATGATTGTCTCTTCCGGGGATTTCGAAATCAACTGGAATTCGTGAAAACCGCAAAATCCTGGAGGCCCCGTGAAACGGAAACGGACTCGTCTTCCCGATTCGAACTGGGTTACCTGGTACCGGATGGGCCCGTGCCCGCCCTGGGCGCCTTCTCCTAAGGGGTGGTCAAATTCCATCGGCGGCCACGACTCAGAAGGCCAGAGTCGATCTCTGGTCGTCGAAAGAGAGTCCAGCAATTCACCGACTGGCTGAATGGGGCTGCTGACTGTTCTTTGGTGAATGTTATTGACCTTCATTTCCGTATTTAGCGTGGCACGCTGGGCAATAAGTGGCGGGTGAGTCTCAATCCGGAAAATTGAGAAGGCATCTCGGTAGACTTCAACCAAAATTCAGATAAACCGCAAGATTTAGCCCCCCGATCTTTATGCCTTTTTTAGCGAATTTATTTGAATGGGGGTTCTCCTCTTTCCGATAAAGGAGTATCAATGACATTAATGACAAATTTTTTCAAATCTTCCAAATCGTCTTTGAATTGAATGATGTCTATTTCATCAAGGTAATTCCAAAAATCAAGATAGGATTCCGGGTCTTTGATCTTCCTGTCAATAAATTGCAATGTTCCCTTTAAAAAGGAATCTTCAGTTTTATATCTTGCGCATGAGGCACCGATTTCAGTTTTCAAGACATCCAATATTGCATTTGCCTTGACTATTATCTCATATGCCATCGGTGTTAAGTAATCCGTATCCATTGTTCAATATTTCCTTACTAACGTTGCGGTTCACCTGGCACAGGCACTTTCACGAACCTGACTAAATGCCAAGGATTTACTAAAACCCAAACTCTTGCTAAGCGGCACGGCCTCGGCGATCAGGTGCAACCGCCTTGTTAGCTGGTTTGCAATTAATTATGAAAACCTTCTCTATTTTAGGTACTCCATCTCTCATCAAATTGAGGAAGATCATCCTCAATTTTATAAAAATCCGATATTTGGCTACACCAAATATGACCAATTGTTTTTAGGTTTGTCGGTGAATCTAATGAACCAGCAGCTATTGCAATGGTTGGTCGATCTTTTGGGTGCC
>JAIVWA010000124.1:0-9723 GCA_049190255.1 Gammaproteobacteria bacterium
TAATCAACTAATCTTGGTTACTGGTTACGGGTTACGGGTTGCGCGTTGCGGGTCAAATAAGGAAATAATCCCCATAGGAGTTTAACTTTTAGGAAATTGTTTGGGTCCAAAAATTTTGATTTCTTCTTCCTCGACCGGCGTTATCTTTTTTTCGGCGGCTGTCGGTTGAGGTTTGGGGGTTTCAGCTGTCGGCGCTGATTGCAATTTGGAAATGGGCTGCCGTGTTTTGAGTAATTTCGAAGGTATAAAGATTTCATTGCCGGCCTTCAAACGGTTGGGATTGATCTTTGGATTGGCTCTGGCAATGACTTTCCAGTTGGCGGCATTACCGGTGTACCAGCCGGCTATCATTTCCATCTTCTCGCCGTCCTGTTTTACCGTATGGGCAAAATAATTCGCTGTGTATCTGGCAGCAACTTTTTGCGGCAGCGGCTCTTTGGTTTTCAGTAGGGCCGGGGGAATCATAATGACATTGCCTTTTTTGATTCGGTTGGGGTTCATGCGGGGGTTGGCTTTAGCCAATTTCCGCCAGTTCCCGGAAGATCCGGTGTACCATCTTGCGATCAGCGACAACGACTCCCCGGACCAACGCACGGTGTGTTGGTAGCAGTTTTTGCAGTAATCAGCGGCAAAATTTTGCGGCATCGATTTGCGGGTCTTCAACAGTTTCACCGGAATAAAAATCTCGCTTCCGGCCTCAATTTTCTTTGGATCTAGATCCGGATTTATTTCGGCCAGTACTTTCCCGTTCTTAGAATCACCCGTATACCAATCAGCCACAATCCCGAGGGTCTCCCCGGAATACCTGGATGTGTGTATGAAATAAACGTCACCATTTTTTTTCTCGGCCTCGGTGGCAGATTCGGAATCGCTGAAGTTCAGCGTTTCTTTGACACTTTTCTGCCATTTTTCGAATTTCTGCCCGAAATTGGCACAGCCCAAACATGTAAAGATAATTAATAATCCAATCAATCCGAAACGGGTAAGGTGTCGAAATCTGGTTTTCATCCTTCATCTCCTGTTTTTTGTTTCAATTGGTGCAGGTATTTTTGGGCCGATTTATTTCCGGGATTCAACGCCACCGCCTGCTCCAGGTTTTTTAGGCACCGGTCCCGTTCGCCCAGTTTCTCATGAATCACCGCAAGATTAAAAAGCGCCTCATCGGTAAACGCAGGCCTCAGTTCCACAACCCGCCCATACATGGTTTTGGCCTGCTGATAATCTTTCGTGATGGTATACACATAGCCAAGATTAAAAAAGGTGTCCGGCTGCCGGGGAGCCAATTCCGTTACTTTCAAATAGGTTTCAATGGCCTTGGGATACTCCTTGCGGTCCATGTAGATGTATCCCAATTGGGAAAGACCGGCAATATTGCCGGAATCCACTTCCAAGGCTTTCAGCAATAATTCAAGGGCTTGTTCGGTATCTTTCCCGATAAGATCGGATGCCTGGCCCTGCAATGCCTTGGCATAATCCTCTGCAACTTTTTCCCGCATCGATGGTTTGCCGGCTAAAACTTCCTCAAACAGCATGGCTGCCAGGATATATCGTTTGGTTTCAAGAGCGGCCTTGCCGGCTGCAATTTTGGTGAGTTCCACAGCTTGAGTCGGCGTCGCAGTCTGGGTCGGATACGCGGAAACCTCTCGTTCCGTCTTTGTGAACGGCAGTTTTTTATACCCGAAGTCGGCTATAACGGCTAAAATCACCAGCCCTATAATAAGAGCCACGTGCCGGGTGTTTAATTTTCTCAGCTTCCCGTTTCCAAGCACCTTCTTTAGTGCTTTGATCCCTTGCGGCAGAAAAGCGCTTTTCAGTTGCTTTAATTTTTCAATCAAAAATTCTTTGGTCAATATAAGGGTGTTTTCATAAGTTTCGTCTTCCGGTACCGGCTCTTGGTCAGGTTCCTGCTCCCCGGCTTCATAAATTTTAGTCTTGGCCCACAGCGCCAGCTCCTCCTGAGCATGCTCTTCTTCGAAAAGCTCTTTCATGTAACCGGCAAAGCTTCTGGCATTGGGGCGCAGGGAGAGTTCGAACATGAACTCTTCGATATCAGCCAGCATTTCACCGGCGTGCCGGAATCGCTCATCAGGGTCCTTTGCCAGCGCCCGGTGTAAAATGGCGTTCAGCTTGGGCGCAAGGTTGGGAATTACCTCTTCAGGAGGATCGTATTGGGCTTCCCGTACCAACGACAAAACATGCATGGTTTCCCCTTGAAACATACGCCGGTCGGCCAGCAGCTCGTATAAAATGATTCCGGTCGAGAATATGTCCGACCGGTGATCAATGGCCTGTCCATTGGCCTGCTCGGGGGACATGTAGGCCAGTTTGCCTTTGATTAAATTTTCTCTGGTTTTGGTATTGTGACTGGCGGCTTTGGCAATACCGAAATCAATAATTTTAACCTGCCCTTCGTAGGTAATCAGTATATTCTGGGGATTAATGTCCCGGTGGATAATGCTTAACGCTTTACCGTGGAGATCCTTCAGGTTGTGCGAATAGTCGAGGCCGGCACAGATCCGGCAGATAATATATAATATATTTTCCAGACCCAGCTCCTGATCTTTTTTTCTGACCGTTCGCGAGATGGTGCGCAGATCTTTACCGAACAGGTACTCCATGGCGATAAAATATTGGTCATCCATGCTTCCGAAATCATAAATCTGGATGATATTTTCATGGTGCAATAAGGCCGCCAGTTTGGCCTCGTCAATGAAGGCTGCTAAAAGATTCTCCTCGCCGGACAGGTTCGGTAGAATTCTTTTGATGGCGATCAATTTTTCAAATCCTTGAGCACCGGTCAATTTGGCACGAAACAGTTCGGCCATACCGCCCTCGGCGATTTTGTCCAGAAGCTGATATTTTCCAAACTGTTTGGGTTCAAATAGGGTCATAGAAATAAAACGATCCTGCCACCGCCATGGGGAAACGATCTTCCCGGACGATTTGAAACCTGCACGGCAATAAAACCCAGATTCTACACAAGAATCTGATATAATATTAGATTTTTATTAAGCGCCTTTTAAAAACATTCCCCCCAAAGGGTAAGGCCCTATCAAACTGATATCCATGACTTGTATCGGCTTATAATAGGTAAAACTTAAGACCAATTTTAATTTTAGGATTGAAGACGGAAATTCGGGACAGGGATGCTGGATTAATTCGGTTGGGTTAGGGGTTTCATGAGTTCGGTTTCTTCTTCCAGATTCTCCCGTCGGATACGGTCAAATTCGTCTGCCAGGGCCAAAAAAACATCGACGACTTCCGGATCGAAGTGGGTTCCCTTCAGGTCGATGATAATTTGCCTGGATTTTTCATGGGTGTAGGCTTCTTTGTAGAATCGCTTGGTGGTCAGGGCATCATAGACGTCCGCCAGCGCGATGATGCGGGCCGATAACGGTATATCTTCGCCGTTAAGCCCCCGGGGATATCCGCTGCCGTCCCATTTTTCATGGTGGTTATAGGCGATCTCTTTGCCCAGAGCAAGAAATGATTGACCCTCAATTTGCAACTCAATGGCCTTGATCGCATCCCCACCCAGGTTGGTATGGCGTTTGATAACATCAAACTCCTCGTCGGAGAGCCTACCGGGTTTTAAAAGGACCGCATCGGGGATGCCGACTTTGCCGATGTCATGCAGAATGGACGATTGGTAAATGTCATCGATGTACTCCGGTGTGATGTGGCCGGCATACCTGGGATTCTTAGCCATCTCCTCGGCAATTATCTTGGCATACTCACGGATTCTTTCCAGATGGGTCCCGGTGCCTTCATCTCTGTATTCGGCCAGTTTGGCAAGGCCCAAAATGGTGGCCATCCTGGCATTATGCAATTTGCGGTAGGATTCCAGTAATTCCGTCTCGGCTTTCTTGCGCTTGTTAATGATATACTGAACATGGGAACCAAAAATCATAAACAGGCAGAGAACGATGAGCCGCATCCACATTTCGCTGACGTTGGGCCCGAATATCTGCCGGTAAAAATTGATCTCTTCGGGCGAAAACACGTTCAAAAACGCTTCGAGTCCCCAGTACAAAAAAGCCAGAAAAATACCGATCAACACCATTTGATCGGCCAGATTAAAGCGCTTGTTTATTTTCTCACTCGGTTTCTTCATAAGACGTTTTCGGGTCTCCGGCTTGCAGGATTGCGAACATTCGACGGTAATGAATGACTATCCAGGCTCATAAATGTATATAGGTTCAAAGGTTCAGGGTTCACCGTTCAGGGTTGCCTTTGAACCTCCGAGCCCTTGAACCTCTTGTATGAAACATCATGAAATCAAATGTCATTTTCGTGAAGTTCCACACGCTGTTACAATGTACGGACTTCGTCGTCGTCCTCGTACTCGTCCCTCGTCCTCGATAAAATTCTGATTCCCGAGGACGAGTACGAAAAGTATCAGATTCGATCGCCTGAAAGCGTCTTTATTTGAAACTACAAAGTTTCTTCTACGATCAGACTGGACGCTCGCGGCCAGGCGGCGCCGCTCGTGTGGTACCTCACCGTGAACAGGGCGGGTCAGACCTGGTCGCTTCCGGACCTGGGCCTGGATTTTTGCTGGAGGACGAATATGCCGGACACCCCAAACAATACATCTGCAACACCGGTTCTAAATTTTCCATCTTTCATGGGCTGTAAAATGGCCCGGGATTTTTTTGATGCTGATGTTGATGTGGTCATCAGCGGGATTCCATTTGATCAGACAACCACCGGCAGACCCGGGGCACGTTTCGGTCCGGCAAGCATTCGCAAAGCATCGGCCAATTTGGCCTGGGAACTTCGCCGCTGGCCCTGGGATTTTAGTGTGTTTGATGTCCTCGGCGTTGTCGACTGCGGCGATCTATGTTTTGATCCCACTGAGAGAAGTCAGATGTTGTTGCAGGTCCAACAACACGCGTCGCAAATACTGGTTGCGGATAAGACCATGCTGACCTTTGGGGGAGACCATTATATCAGCTTGCCATTGTTGCGGGAGCACGCTAAACAATTCGGTCCGGTCGCTTTGATTCACTTTGACGCCCATGCCGACAGTGAAAAAGATGCCGGGCTGTATAATCACGGCAGTGTGTTCTACCACGCTGTTAAGGAAGGTCTTTTAGTGCCCGAACGCTCCATACAAATCGGCATTCGGACCGAATATGAGAGAACGGATCACAAATTTACGGTGTTGGATGCTGACTGGGTAATGGATCACAAAGCCCACGATATCATAAAAGAAATAAAGCAAGTGGTTGGAGATCGTCCCGCCTACCTTACTTTCGATGTCGATTGCCTCGATCCTGCTTTTGCACCGGGAACCGGGACACCGGTGGTCGGCGGCCTGTCCACTGATTTAGCGTTAAAGATTGTGCGCGGATTGGTGGGTTGCAAACTTGTCGGCATGGACATTGTTGAGGTCTGCCCACCTTATGATCATGCCGAAATCACATCATTGGCTGCGGCAACTCTGGGACTGGAGTTTCTTTATGTCCTGGCTGTCAACAGGAGAACTGAAAATTCCTCAGAAATTACAACACTTATCGAAAGGAGTTAGGCAAATGGCAAGTTACATTCTCTCGGACCCCAATTTTAGTGACGGCACCCGCCCAGAGGTTATAGAGGCGATCATGGACCAGCTGAGGGGACGCGACGGCGTGAAGCTCATCGGGTACGATCCCGATTCTGACTTCGACCGCCTGCCGGCCGAGGTGATAGGTCGCCCCGAGGCGGTGAAAGAGGCATTGCTCGACGCGGCCGGCAAGGCTTACGAGCTCATCGACATGGAGAAGCAGCACGGTCGCCACCCGCGTATCGGAGCCGTGGACACCATCGAGATCTACCCGGCCAAGGACATTACCATTGAGGAATGCAGGGAATTCGCCGAGGATCTTGGCCAGGAGCTGCATAAGCGGTACGACGTGCCCATCTACTTCACCGGCAAGAACGCACGGCGCCCGGAGAACGAGGGCCTGACCTTCATCCGCAAGGGCAACTACGAGGGGCTCAAAGAGGCCGTCCTCGTGGATCCGGAGCGGGCTCCCGACATCGGGCCGGCGAAGTTGCATCCGACGGCGGGAGCCACGATCGTCGGCGCCCTGGAGGAACACGACGCGTATTTCAACGTGGTGCTGGATACGACGGATTTATCGATCGCGAAAAAGCTGGCCAGTTATGTGCGCGGCAAGCACGGAGGCTTCACCAATATCCAGGGCGTGATCGGTCTACCTCAGACTCATCGTCGGACGGGCAAGGCTTGCGTGGTGGTGTCCTGCGAGATAACTAACCCTCTGAAGACACCCCTTCACCGTGTCTACAACCTGCTCAAGGCTGAGGCCGCCCGGTATGGAGTTAATGTCATCGCAGGGCAGATCTGCGGTACCATTGAGGCGGAGGTGCTCGTCCAGACCGCCGAGTGGTACCTGCAACTCGAGGGGATTAACGGACCTTGGGATTACAAGAACCAGATCCTCGAGAATCATCTCCTTGAGCTCGAGTCTTAGCCCGCGACTGCGGCGCGGTGACGCTGAAAGGAGGGCGGCTTAGGCTCTCTCAGGAAATTGACAGGCGTGGCGTTACAGCATCACCAGCTGCCGGAATCCACCGCAATAAAAGAGGGTGTGTTGTCACTGAAAATAAATGACGAAGGCCTAACCCATGAAGACCGATGAAGAACTGCAAAAACGCATTGCTTATGAGAAAATGCTGGCCGGCATTTCGGAGCGTGCCGTTTCGGTTGATGACCTGGGCGAATTTCTGGATGGTTCCCTGCGGAGCATGGGAGGTATTCTGGATGTCAGCCGTATTTTTATTTTTACTTACCAGGCTGCATCTGAAACCTTTTCGTGCATCTGTGAATGGGTTGCCAGAGGGATTACCACGCTGGAAGCACTGGATGAACTGAAGATAACCATCCCCTGGGGAACCAAGCATCTTAAAGACGGTGAAATCATCAATTTTGAGAACACCCGGGATATACCGGGCGATCCGTACCGCGAACGGTTGCTGGCCGCTGATGTCAAATCCACTTTAAATGTCCCTCTGTTCATCAAGGGCGACCTCTATGGGTTTACGGGGTTTGATGAATGCCGCTACCACCGCAAATGGATCGATGAGGATGTGTACATCCTGACCACCGCAGCGCAAATTATCACCCGGGCCATTGAAAACAAACATTATGAAGAAGAGTTGGAGCGACACCGCAGCCGCCTGGAATCGATCTTCAGCAGTGTCCAGGACGCCATTATTACAGTTGACATCAACATGAACGTGATCGAGGCCAACAAGGCGGCCGAGAAAATATGCGGGTTCAAAATAGATACCGGTCAGCCCTTTACCGACTGCACCACCGAGTGTGATCGATCATGCCTTGAAGTCTTGCAGAAAACCTTGAACACCAGAAGCACCGTTCAGGACTACCAAATAGAATGCGGCCACCGGGATCGCAGCAAGCTGATTGCCATGGTCAACTGCTCCCCGCTGCTGGACAGCGGAGGGCATTTCATGGGGGCGGTCCTGGTTATCCGGGACATCACACGACTCACCCACCTTGAAGAGGAGTTGAAAGAGCGTCATCATTTTCAAAATATTATCGGCAAGTGTGAGAAGATGCAGCAGGTATACAATCTTTTGAAAACTTTGGCCAGCCAGACAACGACTGTCTTAATAACGGGCGGCAGCGGTACCGGCAAAGAGATGGCGGCCAAAGCCCTGCACTACGGTGGCGCCAGGGCCAACGGACCGTATATAGCGGTTAATTGCTCAGCGCTGGCTGAAAGTCTGCTGGAAAGTGAACTGTTCGGACATGTCAAGGGGGCATTTACCGGTGCCGATAGAGATAAAATCGGCCGTTTCGAGGCCGCCGACGGCGGTACGATACTACTGGATGAGATCGGGGATATTTCGCCCCTGATCCAGCTAAAATTATTAAGAGTGCTCCAGGAGAAAGAATTTGACCGGGTGGGGGAATCAAATCCAAGAAAAGTGGATGTCAGGGTATTGGCCTCAACCAACCGAAATTTGAAAGAAGCCATGAGAACCGGAGAATTCAGGGAAGACTTGTATTACCGCCTCAATGTGATCGAAATTAAGCTTCCGCCCCTGCGCGAAAGGTATGAAGATTTTCCGTTGTTAATTAATCATTTCTGCGAAGTCTTTCAAAAAGGTTATGATAAAAACATCTCCGGCGTATCGGTTGAGGTATTACAGGCCTTTATGAACTATCCCTGGCCGGGCAATGTCCGTGAACTGGAACACGCCATCGAAAGGGCCTTTGTGCTGTGTCGGGATCAGACCATTCAATTGGAACATATTCCCTCCGAAATCCGAGATTACACCCCTACCCATATTAACAAACGATTGCCTGAAGACAGCAACAATGATGACCCCGAGGCCATCCGCCAAGCCCTGGAGAAAACCGATTGGAATATTTCCAAGGCTGCCCGTCTTCTGGGGATCAGCCGCTGGACCCTGTATCGTCGATTCCAAAAATATAACATCAGCAGACCCGTCGACAATGTGTAGCATCGCACAGTTTTGTTAGGCACCACAGGTGTGCGATGCTACACTTACTTTGTTTTTAATGATAATCATTCTCACTTATGATTTTACAACTATTTAAAAATACATTAAATATTTTTTTATCCCTCCAAATCAATTTCTGGCATTTTATTTGCTCTTCTATTTCGTCTTGGTCTGCCTGGACTAACAAGTGCACCACTGACATCTGGTTAAAAGTGGGTTCCTTCCATCCCTGGCCATAAAAATGCCGGCATATGGTTGGGGGGGCGACATAACATAACACAAGTTAGTTCGCTTCGCTTCCATGTGGCTTACCCAGAGAATGGCCGCAAAAAAGCACTGTGATTCCAATAAGTTGTATAAATTTCAATACATTATATATAGTTAGAGGAGGTAGGAATGGCTTTTAATCTGAGAAACCGACATTTTTTGAAACTGCTGGATTTTACCCCCCAGGAAATCAAGTTCCTGCTGGACCTCTCCCTGGATCTCAAAAAGGCTAAATACGCCGGTCTGGAACAACAGCGCCTAGCAGGCAAAAACATCGCGCTTATTTTTGAGAAAGCGTCGACTCGCACCCGATGCGCCTTTGAGGTGGCGGCCTACGACCAGGGCGCCCACGTGACCTACCTGGGTCCGTCGGGATCCCAGATGGGTTCGAAGGAAACCATGAAGGACACGGCCCGGGTGCTGGGCCGAATGTATGACGGCATAGAATACCGGGGATTCGGTCAGGACATCGTCGAAGAGCTGGCCAAATATGCCGGTGTGCCGGTCTGGAACGGGTTGACCAACGAGTACCACCCCACCCAGGTCCTGGCGGATTTTTTGACCATGATGGAGTATTGCGACAAGCCGCTGAACCAGATGTCGTTTGCCTATCTGGGTGATGCCCGCAACAACATGGGCAACTCCCTGCTGGTGGGGGCTGCCAAAATGGGCATGGATTTTCGCTCCGTGGCCCCCAAAAGCGTTCAGCCGGACAAAAAGCTTGTGGCCCAGGCCAAAGAGGTCGCTAAAAGTACAGGTGCCAAAATAACCATTACCGACAACCTGGACAAGGGCCTCAAGGGCTGCGATTTTCTCTACACCGATGTCTGGGTGTCGATGGGTGAACCCGAAAAGGTGTGGAAGGAAAGAATCAAACTTCTCAAACCCTACCAGGTCAATGCGGCGGCCATGAAAAAAACCGGCAATCCGAATGTGAAATTTTTGCACTGCCTGCCG
>JAIVWA010000125.1:0-9718 GCA_049190255.1 Gammaproteobacteria bacterium
ACCAAGTTGGCCCTGACACCTGACACCTTGTAATTTGGTGCTTGCGATTTGGGATTTATATGATTTATTAAACTTTCTGATTCTACTGGTTTAGGATATATTTTAACGTTGCCTCAAAGAGGCTAGTATCCCTGCTTGACGATGAAAATACTATTTGATACTTTTCCATCCGTATTTAAAAGTCAACCTGTTTCCAAAAAAGAAAGGATATGGATAAGATGAATTTTGAAAAATCCCAATCGTTATACGAGCGCGCCTTGAACATAATTCCCGGTGGGGTCAATAGCCCGGTGCGGGCCTGCAAATCGGTGGGGGCCGACCCGCTGTTTATCGAGCGCGGTCAGGGCTGTTTGATTTACGATGCTGACGGTAATCGCTTTATTGACTATATCGGTTCATGGGGTCCCCTGATCCTGGGCCACAGGCACCCGGCGGTGGTGGAGGCAATTACGTCGGTACTGGAGAGGGGAACAAGTTTCGGTGCGCCCACCGATCTGGAGATTCAGCTGGCTCAAATAGTCATCGAGGCGGTGGATTCGGTGGATGTTGTGCGTATGGTAAACTCTGGCACCGAGGCCACCATGAGTGCCATCCGTCTGGCGCGCGGGGCAACCGGTCGGGACATCGTTATAAAATTTGATGGCTGTTACCACGGTCATGCCGACACCCTGCTGGTGGCTGCCGGCTCGGGTGTGGCCACCCTGGGAATTCCCGGCAGCCCCGGAGTTCCGGAAGCCGTTGTTCAGGATACGCTTTCGCTTCCATTTAATGATAAGGAGGCCATTAAAAAGGTGATGGACGAAAAAGGCGATAAAGTTGCCTGCGTGATTGTCGAGCCGGTGGCCGGCAACATGGGCCTGGTGCCGCCGGCCCCCGGTTTTCTGGAAACGTTGCGGGAACTAACGCAGAGTCACGGTGCCGTTTTAATTTTTGACGAAGTTATGACCGGGTTCCGGGTCGCCTACGGCGGTGCCCAGTCGCTTTACGGCATTGTTCCGGATTTGACCTGTTTCGGCAAAGTCATTGGCGGGGGGTTGCCCGTGGGCGCCTACGGCGGCAAAAAAGACATCATGTCTCAGATTGCACCGCAAGGAATGATTTACCAGGCCGGAACCCTTTCCGGTAATCCGATTGCCATGGCGGCCGGTATTGCTACCCTTGAACAACTCAAAACTGAAGGTGTTTATGAAAATCTGGAAGAAAAAGCTAAGCGGCTGGTAGCCGGACTTGCCGATGCGGCCCAGAAAGCAGGTGTGGCGGCCAGGGTTGATCACGTCGGATCCATGCTCGGGATGTTTTTTACGGACCAAAATGTGACCTGCTTTGATGATGCCAAGACCTGCGATCTCGAGTTATTCGCTGGATTCTACCAGGGTATGCGGCAGCAGGGAATTTATATTGCTCCCTCGCAATTCGAAGTACTATTTCTCTCCACCGCGCACGATGATGAACACATCGATGCCACGGTAGATGCGGCCGATCAGGTTTTAAAGAGCCTGGCTAAATAGATAGTTACTAATGCGAGCGAAAATAAGTAGACATCGGGTTGAGCAATATCTTCAGCAGTTGCGCGGTCCGAGGGGGTGTCCTTAATATGATCTTATAAGTCGCACCAGGGCAGGCTGAACCTGTGAACGGTTACCGACATTCGTTAAGCCGGCTTACTCTTATTCAGTAAGCCGGCTTCTTTTATGAAGCGCAGGTATTGCCGTTATCGGTAATCAGCAGATGAAGTTTGCAGATATTTTTTTTCTGAAAGGATTGGACGTTGGCTATAAGTTAGTGTTATAATTAAGGCAAACGTTTTCGTTTGCGGTTCAGGGTTAGGAGTTTTGGAGCTTCGCGCAAGGCGCTACGTCCCCACGAGAAGAGTCCAAGGTTCGGATGTTCAGGATCGTTTTTTCCTGAGTTATAGTGGGAATCAAAAGATCTATTTGACGATTTGAGGAAATTGAGACACGTTAACCCTGAACGGTGAACCCTGAACCTCTGAACGGATACATGGGATATTGCAGGGTTGCATAAATGGCCGAAAAAAGAAGCGGGGACACCCCGGGAAATGATAATTCGGGCAGTCAAACGGTAGACCACTGGCGTTTGGTTACCGCCGTCGAGAATACGGCCGAAGCCATCATCATTACAGATATTGAGGGCACGATCCAGTATGTAAATCCGGCCTTTGAAAAAATTACAGGCTATTCCCGTGCTGAGGCTGAGGCGCAAAACATCACCTTTCTGGACAGCGGTCAACACGATCCTTCTTTTTTCAATCAAATGTGGGAATCCCTCAACCGCGGCCAGGTCTGGCATGGGCGATTCATCAATAAGAAAAAGGATAATTCCCTTTATGAGTCCGAAGCAACAATTTCCCCGGTTAAAAACAAAGCCGGCGAAATTATTAACTACGTGAGTGTTCAACGGGATGTAACCCATGAGGTTCAACTGGAGAAACAACTGCGCCAGGCTCAAAAAATGGAAGCCATCGGTACCCTTGCCGGGGGTATTGCCCATGATTTTAATAACCTGCTGCTGGGGATTCAGGGAAATATCTCTTTGTCGCTTTTAGACCTGAAAGCCGATTCACCGCTTTTTGACCGCTTAAAAAAAATTGAGCAATACGTTCAAAATGGAGTGGAACTCACCCGGCAATTACTGGGCTTTGCCCGGGGCGGCAAATATGAGGTGCGCCTGACCGATCTCAATCGGCTCTTAGAAGAACAAAATCTTCTTTTTAGCCGGGCGAATAAAGCGGTTGCATTTAATGATGACTTTGACTCTAATCTTTGGAAGGTTGAAGCCGACAAGGGTCAAATAGAGCAGGTGATTCTCAATATCTACATGAACGCCCTGCAGGCGATGCCGGATGGCGGGACGCTAACGGTTGGCACCGAGAACGTTCGCGTTGATGAAGATCGATTTACGCCCTATCGGGTAAAAGCGGGTGACTACATTAAAATAACCGTGGCTGATACCGGCTTCGGAATGGATGAAAAAACGCAGGGAAGAATCTTTGATCCATTTTTTACCACCAGGGACATGGGGCGGGGAACCGGGCTAGGTTTGGCCTCGGTTTATGGGATTATTAAAAATCACCAGGGATTTATTAATGTCTTCAGTGAAAGGAATCGGGGGACCCGATTTGAGATTTATCTGCCGGCCAGCCGAGAAACGGCTGAACCGCCCCAAATGACGGTTGAAGAATTTTCCCCTGGTCATGAGACGGTGCTTCTGGTCGATGATGAAGAAATGATCATCGATGTTGTCAAGCGAATGCTGGAAAAATTGGGATATGAAGTGCTAACCGCCATGAACGGAGCCGAAGCCATCGAGCTTTATCAAGCCCAGGGGGATAGGATCAAACTTGTCATCCTGGATATGGTCATGCCGAAAGTCAGCGGGGGACAGACCTTTGACAGACTTAAACAGATCAATCCTGAAATAAAAGTGATACTTTGCAGTGGCTACAGCATTGATGGCCAGGCAACAGAGATTTTGAACCGCGGCTGTAAAGCGTTTATCCAGAAACCCTTTAACCTGAAAATGCTATCGCAAAATATCAAAGCAGTGCTGAACAACAAGAATTAGGCATGAATAAAAATAAAATTCCTGACAGTGTGCGGACTATCCATTTGATTGCGGTGTGCGGCACCGGCATGGGGGCACTTGCCTGCATGCTGGGGGATCTCGGTTATGCCGTTACCGGTTCCGATCAAAAGATCTATCCACCCATGAGTCATTTCCTGGATCAAAAGGGCATCAAAATGAACGACGGGTTCAGGGAGGAAAATATTTCCTATGGTCCGGATCTGGTCATCGTAGGTAATGCCGTTTCCAAGGATAACCCGGAGGTTCAAGCAATGCACAGCAGGGGCCTGTATTTTTGCTCCATGCCCCAGGCTTTAAACCGATTTGCGGCTGACGGTAAAAAAACACTTCTGGTGAGCGGGACCCACGGCAAGACAACCACTGCTTCCATTCTGGCCTGGTTGTTATATGAGGCCGGTTACGATCCGTCTTTCATGATCGGCGGCATTCTAAAAAACTTTGACAGCAATTACCGTCTTGGAAACGGTCCCTATTTTGTGGTGGAAGGTGATGAGTACGATACGGCTTTTTTTGACAAAGGGCCAAAATTTCTACACTTCCAACCCCAGATGGCGGTGCTGACCAGTGTTGAGTTTGATCATGCCGATATTTTTCATGATCTAGAACATGTCAAGGAAATATTCAGCGGGTTTGTCTCCGCGCTTCCCGGCTCCAGTTTGCTTCTGGCCTTTGATGGTGAGCAAAATGTGACCGAGGTCATCGGCAGACACCATTGCCGGATTGAGCGCTACGGTAAAAAGGCGACTTCTCCCTGGCGCCTGGGGTTTGTATCGGCTGAGCCGCCCTGGACGGTTTTTGAAGTGTTTAAAAATAATGAACGATTTGGTAGATTTAAAACCAAACTCTTTGGAGAACACAATCTGTTAAATGCTCTGGCTGTCATTGCGATTGCCGACGGTCTAAATATTGCAGTGGATGCCATTGCCAAAGCGCTGCAAACCTTTGAAGGAATTAAGCGCAGACAGGAAATTCGAGGTCAAAAAAGACAAATTACGGTCATGGATGACTTCGCTCACCATCCCACTGCTGTTCGGGAAACAGTGCGCGCTGTAAAATTGGTCGTTTCAACCGGACGCTTGATAGCTGTGTTTGAACCCCGAACGAATACCAGTATGCGCAGTGTCTTTCAAAAGGAGTATGCAGGAGTGTTTGATCCGGCAGACATAATCTGCATCCGAAAACCCCCGCTCTTGAATAAAATTCCTTCCGGGCAGCGGTTTTCTTCCGAGCAATTGGTTGCTGATCTGAAAATTCGCGGTAAAGATGCCCATTATTTCCCGGATACGGATGCTATTCTCGACTTTTTATTAATCACCGCCAAGCCGGGAGATCTTGTTCTAATTATGTCCAACGGCGGATTTGACAATATCCACCAGCGGTTGCTGGAAAATCTGTGACCGCATCGCTTTTGGAATATTTCTTGACAATTCCCGGTATTTAAATTACTTATCCCTGATGTTGAATAAATGAGTAAAAGTTATTATAATAAATTAATTACAGATAGTTACATCTCCATATTTACTCAAATTGTTTGACAAATACAGTAAATTCGGGAGGATCATTTGAATAGACGTGTCGTGATAACGGGGGTTGGACTCCTCACCCCTATTGGAATTGGAGTCAAAGAAGCATGGGAATCTCTGTGTGCGGGAAAATCAGGAGTCGGAGCGATTACCCGATTTGATGTGTCGAATTATCAAACCAAAATAGCAGCTGAGGTTAAGGATTTTCAGGCTGAAGATTTTCTCCCCAAAAAAGAGGCCAAGCGCACCGAGCGCTTTATCGCATACGCGGTGGCGGCCGCACGTATGGCTATTGAGGACTCCGGGCTGGTGATTAACGGTTCCAACTCGGACAGAGTCGGTGTGATCACCGGATGCGGACTGGGGGGGCTTTCGATCCTTGAAGATACCTGCCTTAAACTAAACCGCAAGGGGCCCCGGCGGGTAAGTCCCTTTTTTATTCCCATGATGATCGGTAACATGGCCCCGGGAATGATTTCCATCCAATTTGGTGCTAAAGGCCCCAATGCCTCCCTTGCCACCGCCTGCGCGGCCGGAGCGCATGCAGTCGGTGATTCCTATAAGCTCATCCTCAGGGGCGAGGCAGATGCCATGATTACCGGTGGTGTTGAATCGGTGATCAACCCGACCTGCATTGCCGGTTTCAATTCCATGAAAGCCCTGTCCACGCGCAACGATGAACCGGAGAAGGCTTCGCGTCCGTTCGATCGTGACCGAGACGGTTTTGTTGTCGGGGAAGGGAGCGGTATTTTGATCATTGAAGCCCTTGACCAGGCTCTTGAACGCGGTGCTAAAATTTACGCGGAGCTTACCGGCTACGGCATGAGCGGTGACGGCTTTCACATGACAGCCCCACCACCGGATGGCAGCGGTGCGGCCCGCTGCATGATGGCAGCCCTTGAGGATTCCGGTTTCCCTTTTGACAAAATCGACTATATTAATGCCCACGGTACTTCAACACCGCTAAACGATTTATCCGAAACCCGCGCGATCAAGACGGTTTTCAAGGAACATGCCTATAAGCTTGCCATCAGTGCGACCAAATCCATGACCGGGCATTTGCTGGGCGGTGCCGGTGGAATTGAAACAATATTTACGGCCCTGGCCATTTCCGACGGTCGTCTTCCGCCGACCATCAACCATGACAATTCAGGCGATGAGTGCGATCTTGATTATATACCCAACGTGATGCGCAAAGCCCGGGTTGAACATGCCATGACCAATTCCTTCGGGTTTGGCGGTACCAACGCCAGCCTGATCCTTTCAAGATATCATAGCTCCTAATTGGCTTTCAACTTAATTGGGGTTCCAGAAAAGCAGTTTGACAACAACCGGCTTATGCCGGTTGTTTTTTTAGTGATTTTTGATATACAATACGGGTCATTCTAAACTAGGGGAGCTGATTCATTGAAGATCATTATCGTAGGTGCGGGCGAGGTCGGTTACCACATTGCCAGCCATCTGGCCTTGGAAAATAAAGAAGTTGTGATTGTTGACAAGGATCCCGAGGCGATCCGGCGTGTTTCCGATAGTCTTGATGTTCAAACGGTGGAGGGCTCGGGCAGCAGTCCGGTAGTTTTAGAGGAAGCCGGCATCCGGAATGCTGAGATCATTCTGGCTGTCACAGACAGTGACGAAGTCAACCTGGTTGCCTGCCTGGTTGCCAATATGCTGTCACCGACCACCAAAAAACTGGCGCGGGTGCGCGATGGGGATTTCGATCAATATCATGACCACCTCCGTGAGCATGCGCCTCACATCGACACCATCATCAATCCCGAAATTGAAGTGGTCAAAACTATTGAAAGCATGATGCGGGTTCCGGGGGCGGTTGATGTGGGCGAGTTTGCCGACGGCCGCATAAAATTTATCGGGATATATCTGGATAAAAATTCGCGCCTGGCAGGTGTTAAGCTCGCGGATCTTCCTGAAAAAATAGCCAAAGGAAGACCGCTTATCGCCGCCGTGGTGAGGGAGGAAGAATTGATCATTCCCAGGGGAAATGATCGTCTGATGCCGGGGGACCTGGTCTATTTTATCAGTGAGGAAGAAAAACTGGCCGATACCCTGGCCGTATTTGATAAGTACGATCAGCCGGTCAATCGGGTGTTGATTGTGGGTGGTGGGAACATCGGATTCCGTCTGGCCCGCAGCCTGGAGGAAAAGGCAATTTATTGTAAAATTATCGAAAAAGATCCGGCCCGCTGCACCCGCCTGGCCGAAGGGCTGAACAAAGCGGTGGTGCTTTGCGGAGACGGATCCGACCAGGGGCTTTTGGCCGAAGAAAATATTCAGGATATCGATGTGGTGGTTACATTGACCAGCCATGAAGAAACCAATATCCTGGCCTCGCTGTTAGCGACACGAATGGGGGCCAAAAGATCAATCACCAGAATCAGCAAGTTCAGTTATTTTCCTTTGCTGAAAGCCATCGGCATCGAGCAGGTTGTCAGCCCGCGGCTTTCGGCCGTTAACACCATTTTGCAGCATATCCGCAGAGGCAAAGTGCTCTCAGCCATTTCCATAAAAGGTGAGCAGGCCGAGGTCATGGAGGCTCTGGCACTTGAGACATCCGATATCGTGGACAAACCCCTCAAGCGGATTTCCTTTCCCAAGGGGTCCATGGTGGCCGGCATTATTCGCGGCGATGACATTATCATTCCCACCGGCGACAGTGTTATCCAACCGGATGACCGGATCATCATCTTTGCGGTAAGGCAGGCCATCCCTAAAGTCGAGAAAATCCTTGCGGTAAAATTGGAGTATTTCTAATGCGTTGGCGATTTATCCTGAGAACCATCGGGGTATTGATCTTTTTTTTCGGGCTGACCATGATCCTCCCTCTGACGGTCGGGTTTTATTACCGGGACCAGAGTTTGCCTGCGCTTTTGCTGTCCATGGGGATCACCGTTATTGCCGGGTTAATACTCTATCTCATTTTCCGCAAGGCCCAAGCTGAAGTTATCAGCCAGCGGGAAGGCATGGCTATTGTGGCGGTGGGCTGGACCGCCGTCGGTCTGTTCGGGGCCCTTCCTTTTTATCTGGGAGATGGATGTTTCACGTTCGTAGATGCGTTTTTTGAATCTGTTTCAGGGTTTACGACGACCGGCGCATCGGTTCTGACCAATATTGAGGCCGTATCCAAAGGGCTTCTTTTCTGGCGCAGTTTTATCCAGTGGCTGGGCGGCATGGGCATCATTGTCCTGTCGCTGGCGATTCTTCCTTTCTTAGGTGTCGGCGGCATGCAGCTTTACAAAGCGGAAGTCCCCACCCCCGTTCCCGACAAGCTCAAACCTCGCATCCGCGATACGGCCATGATTCTCTGGAAAGTGTACGCCCTGATGTCCTTAGCGCAGGTCATTTTTCTCGTGATCGGCGGCATGACCCTTTATGACGCGCTGTGCCATACCTTTACCACCATGCCTACCGGCGGATTTTCAACTAAAAATACTTCCATCGCGCATTTTGACAGTGTCTATTTCGATACTGTGATCATATTCTTCATGCTGCTGGCCGGGATTAATTTCTCGCTCCACTATCAGATGCTGCGTGGGAAAACCCTGGCATTCTGGCAGGACTCCGAATGTCGTTTTTTTCTGGGTGCGGTGGTGCTACTCACATTGGCGGTAAGCTTTAATGTCTTCGGCACCGTCTATCAATCCATCGGAGAAGCAGTTCGATACGGGGCTTTTCAGGTGGTGTCCATCGTTACCACCACGGGCTATGTCACGGCCGATTATGAAAAATGGCCGGCCATGTCCCAGCTCATATTGCTGCTGTGTATGTTTTTGGGGGCATCTGCCGGATCCACCGGCGGCGGTATGAAATGTCTGCGAATCCTGCTTTGTTTTAAATATTGTTACAAGGAGCTTTTTTACCTGATTCATCCCCATGCGGTGACCCGTGTAAAAATCGGCGGCAAAACGGTGCCGGATGATGTCATGCGCAGTGTCCTCGGATTTTTAGCCCTTTATATGGGTCTGTTTGCTCTCAGCTCGGTTCTGCTGGCTGGTTTGGGTGTCGATTTCACGACTGCTTTTACGGCCGTTGCGGCCACCATCGGAAATGTCGGTCCTGGATTCGGCATGGTGGGCCCGGTGGAAAATTATGCCCAGATTCCAGTTTTGGGAAAATGGTTGCTGATCTGGTGCATGCTGCTGGGCCGGCTGGAAATTTTTACCGTGATTATACTCATGGTCCCTGAATTCTGGCGAAAATAATCGGTAAACCTTTTTTACGTTTTTCTGTTGACAAGTTAAATGATTATGTTTAATTAATATGGTTTCTAAGGGCCGTTAACTCAGTCGGTAGAGTATCTGCCTTTTAAGCAGAGAGTCGCTGGTTCGAGCCCAGCACGGCCCACCACAAATAAAGCTGGGAGCGTAGCGTTCCCTACTACAAAAAACATTACGCTATGCGCTGTGTTCCCTGCGCTTTGCGTTGTTAAAACCCGTCCCCATCGTCTAGCCTGGTCCAGGACACCGGCCTTTCACGCCGGCAACAGGGGTTCAAATCCCCTTGGGGACGCCAATTATTTCAAGGACTTAGAGAATTTTCTAAGTCCTTTTTCATTTCAGGAAGTATATAGG
>JAIVWA010000126.1:0-7641 GCA_049190255.1 Gammaproteobacteria bacterium
ATTCTTTGACCAGCAGGCAGCCGCCCAAAGAAGGAAAGCGCATGACCGAACTTTGATGATCGGTCACGTTCATGGCATCGACTTTGTCTTTTAAAAGCTCGATGTGGTGCTTGAATTTTTCCAGGTTGGTCCCCTTGGGAGGGGCAACTTCACTGGTGACCACAAACTTGCCGGATGCTAAGGCTTCTTTGAATGGAGTAGGCATTTTTAAACCCTTTCATCATTATTCAGATAAGAGCGTTATTAAATTTTGATTTTACCGCCCGCTTCGCTCGAGGCGCAGAGGACGCAGAGTAATTATATTTTTCCTTTGCCGTTGAGAGGACGGCAAAGGAAAAGCACTCATCAGCTACGCTGAATATAAAGCACCGTTATAGACTTCCCGCTATTAACTATAATATCATCATGCCCACAGGGCTAAGGATTTTAGCTTTCCGCCCTCTTAGCGGAAAGCTAAAAAAAAATTCTCTCTGCGCTCTTTGCGCCTCTGCGGTGAAAGGAATCATTATTTTAATTCGCTTCCAGCTTGAATTTCCCCGGCTTAGGTTCACCTAGATGATTGCGGGGTTTCTGGTATTTGCGCATGGAATCAAGCCGTCCCAGTTCTTTGAGCCGGTTATATATCAGGGTCCAGACGCAGTCCTTGTTGACGTCAATTTCGCATTTGCCGTGATTGGTTCCGCCGCACGGTCCGTTGACCAGGCCCTTGTGGCAATTGGTCACCGGGCAAATGCCGCCGGTCTCCCCGATGATGCAGGTGCCGCACTGGGTACAGATTTCATCAAAGGTTCCAAAAGCTGTCTCTTTGCCGATAAACATTGTATTCAGCGCCGGTACCACCATCTTTTTCAGCTGGCGGGCAATGGTTTGAACACCGAAAGCGCAGCTTGTGATCAGCAGGGCATCGGCCTGGTTAATCTGCTCTCCGAAATCACTTAAAATTTCCCGGCTCAGATTATCGCAGGCCACCGGCACCACTGTGGTTCCGGTAATCATCTTGCCTTTCTCGGAAAGATTTTTCTTTAAGCTGCGAACCTCAGGCTCACCGCCGGTGCGCGTCAGCGTCGTACACGTCCCACAGCCGATAATGAAAATCCGGTTTAAGCCGTTTAGAAGCCGATCGATTTCTTCATCCGGCTTTTTTTGGGTGATGGATCGAATCATATCCCGTTCTCCTCTTTTTCAAGATCACATCGGAGGCAACGCGTCGCTTCGCGACAGGCCTCCGCCTCGGTAAATCCTTTTTCAACTTCCCTAAAATCAGTCACCCGTTCCTTGGCGTCTTCGAATTCTGCTTCGATCCGGGGTTTGTCTTCCGTGCTTTCCTCTTCAAGGGCCAGTTTGGTGGTCGTGTGCCGGACGGATTTTTCATCCGGAATATATACCGGGCTGTCGTCACCGGTGAGGTGCTTGTTGATGGCGATGGCCGCACGCCTTCCGGAAGATATGGCCCGGATCACAAATGTCGGTCCGGTGGTGAAGTCGCCGCCGGCAAATACTCCCGGCACATTGGTGGCCAGGGTATTCGTATTGACCACCAGCGCTCCCCAGAGTTCCCGTTCCAACTGGCTGTCGGCCGAAAGAAAGGACATGTCGGCGGCCTGGCCGATGGAAATGATGATATTGTCAGCCTCAACCAAGCGTGTGTCTTCCAGGTCACAGGTGGGGTTGAAGCAGCCTTCGTCATCAAAGACACAGACACAGTGGGTGAATTCGATCCCTGTGACACGCCCGCCCTCTTGGGTGATATTACTCGGTGAGGCCTCCGGGTTAATAACGATGCCTTCATCGATGGCTTCTTCGACATCCTTTTCCCAGGCCGGCATCTCGTCCCGGGGTTCCAGACAGAATATTTGCACGTCATGGGCACCGGAACGAAGCGCGGTGCGTGCCACGTCAAAGGCCACGTTCCCGCCGCCGATCACCACCGTTTTGCCGCTCAGCGGCACTTCTTGACCCATGCGGACCTTGCTCAAAAAATCCAGGCCATAGTAAATGCCCTGGAGGTCTTCGTCTTCGCCGGGAATGCCGATGTGTTTGCTGGCCTGGGCCCCGGCGGCGATAAAAACAGCACTGTACCCTTCCTTGAGAAGGTCGTTGAATGTGTGTTTGGCATCGATCGGCGAGTTGTAGCGGATTTCCACCCCGCAATTTTCAATGTATTGAATCTCCTCTTCGATCACCTGGCGCGGGAGCCGGAACTCGGGGACGGCGATGCCGAGCATGCCGCCGGCCACGGACTGGGCTTCGAACACCGTGGTCTTGAAACCCATTTTGGCCAGGAAGTAAGCGCAGGTTAAACCGGCCGGACCGGCACCGACAATGGCAACTTTTTCCTCGCGGGTAATCGGAAAGGGATCCCTTTGCGGACCGATGTTTTCGAAATACCAATCCGAGGCCACCCGTTTTAAGGCCCGAATCGCCACCGGTTGATCGAGTTCTCCCCGCCGGCACTTATATTCACAGGGATGGATACAGATGCGGCCGCAGACTGCCGGAAAGGGATTGCGCTCGCGAATGATTTCAACGGACTTTTCGTATTCACCTTCGGCAATGGCGGCCACATAATTGGGCACGTCGATGCCGGCCGGACAGGCATGCTGGCAGGCGGATATCACCATGGAATCGCATACGGCGCCGGCACAACGATGCTCCTTAATATGGTCCTCGTATTCTTTGAGAAAGTATTTCAGGGTCGACAGGGCCGGCTTGGAGCAGGCCTGCCCGAGACCGCACAAAGAGGCCTCACTCAAAGTTTCCCCCAGATCTCGGATGGTGTCGATATCCTCCATGCGGCCTTCACCGCGGGTGATGCGGGTGAGGATCTCCAACAGCTGGGTGGTGCCCAGACGGCAGGGAGCGCATTTTCCGCAGGACTCCGACTGGGTAAAGCTCAAAAAGAAGCGCGCAATTTCCACCATGCAGTTGTTTTCATCCATCACCACCATACCGCCGGATCCCATGATGGCGCCGATGCGCTGGACGGTGTCGTAGTCAATGGATAAATTTAAGAACTGGGCGGGTACACAGCCGCCGGCGGGCCCTCCCATCTGGACTGCTTTAAACTGCCGGCCCTTGGGGATGCCGCCGCCGATGTCAAAAATTACCTCCTTGACGGTGGCGCCGATGGGCACTTCCACCAGGCCGGTGTTGTTGACCTTGCCGGCCAGGGAAAAAATTTTGGTGCCCTTGCTGTCTTCGGTTCCCACTTCACCATACCAGTCCGATCCGTTTTTAATGATCAGCGGGATATTGGCCCAGGTCTCCACATTGTTGATATTGGTAGGTTTGCCGTCAATTCCCGCTTTAGCGGGAAAAGGCGGTCGGGCCCGGGGCATCCCGCGCTGGCCTTCAATGGAGGCCATCAGAGCGGTTTCTTCGCCACAGACGAAGGCACCGGCTCCCAGTCTCAGTGAAAGATCCAGGTTAAACCCGGTGCCGAGAATATTCTCCCCCAACAGTCCCAGTTCGTTGGCCTGCTCGATGGCGATATTCAGATGATCGATGGCGATCGGATATTCCTCCCGAACATAGATAAACCCGTACTCGCTGCCCATGGCATAGGCGCCGAGCAGCATACCTTCCACCACCGCGTGGGGATCGCCTTCTAAGATGGCCCGATCCATGAATGCTCCCGGATCCCCCTCATCGGCGTTGCACACGATGTATTTCGGCCGGCCTTCAGCCTGGCGGGCGAATTTCCACTTCAGAGCGGTGGGAAAACCGGCACCGCCCCGGCCCCTGAGTTTGGCCGCCTGCACTTCATCGATGACCTGTTCGGGGGCCATCTTCGACAGGGCTTTGACCAGGGCCTGATAGCCACCGGCCGCGATGTAATGCTCGATATTGGTGGGATCGATCCGACCGCAGTTGGCCAAAACCCGGCGCTCCTGTTTGGCGTAAAACGGAATCTGGTTGCGGTAAAAAACCGGCTGGAAGGTTTTGGGGGCGCGATAGGCCAGCCTGTCGATTAACTGGTTTTGTTTCAGAGTCTTAACGACGATATCGCCGGCATCGTTCGGTTCTACCTCCTGATATTGAACCCCCATGGGCTCAATGGCGATAACCGGGGCTTTGGCGCAGAATCCGTGGCAGCCGGTGGCCCGGATTTCAACCTGTTTCGAAAGTCCCTGGCTCTTTACCTCGTCGGTCAAGGCTTCAAAAATTCCGGCGGCGCCGTATGCGCGGCAGCCGGTCATGCACACATGCACTTCGATAATGCCCTCTTGCTTGCGGGACAAAATCTTGTTGCGGAACCACTCGAGTTGTCCGATGGATGAAAGCTTCTCCATTTTTACTCACTTCCTTTTTTGCGATACTCTCCCAGAACACTGGTCATCTTGGTCGGGGAAAGCTTACCGAAATAATCGCGGTTGATCATCATGGTCGGTGCCAGAAAGCAGGCGCCCAGGCAGGCCACGGTTTCCAGGGTGAACTGGTAATCCGGGCTGGTCTCGCCTTCTTCCAGGCCCAGCTCATGTTTCATCAGTCGCAGGATGCTGCGACTGCCCTTGACATGACAGGCGGTTCCCCGGCACACCCGGCACACGTATTTACCCTTGGGCTTCAATGAAAACCCCGAGTAAAATGTGATGACCCCCTGGACCTGGGCCGGAAACAGATTCAGCGCTTCGGCGATCGGTTCGATGGTCTCCGGGGGAACATAACCAAACGTCTCCTGCACATCCTGGAGCAAGGGGATCAGTTCCCATTTTCCGATTTTGTGTCGATCAATGATGGCATCGAGTTTTGTCAGATCGATTTCAGGTGGTTGCATGGATGGGCCTCGGATTTGGGGTTTTGGTTGTTGATTCGTTATGCATAATTTTCACAGTTTTGTAATTACTTATACCACTACGATATTTTCCTTATTTGCTAAAATCCTATGGACTATAAGCCTGATCTTATATTTTCTTTATCTTCACCCTGCATGTCTTCCAACCGGGTGAACCCGGCTGGGCTATATCGAACAGACCCAGAAGATTCATGGCCTCATTACCGTTAAAACCGGTCGGTACAAAAATGTGATTTGCCCCCAAGCCCTTTTCTATTCGGATTCCTCTCGTGACACTGCCAAATTTTGAGGTGACAACAACGGTGTCATCATCCTTTAAATCGAGGCTTGCACCGACCGGGGGCGAAACTTCCAACTGGCCGGCCAAATCAAATTCCTGAATTCGATCCGAGGCCTGGGTCCTTGTGCCGCTTCCCAGATGGAATCGCAGCGATCCGATAATGGCGGTAAACGGAAAGTCATTGTCAGCGGGTTCATCTTCGGTGGAAACCACCGGATAAAAGGAAATTAATCCCTCTGCGCCCGGGTCCTTAAAAAGGGCTTTGCCGCTGATCGGTTTTATCCAATCCTGATTTTGGCCATTCAGCGATGCATACATGGGCACGAGTTTGCGAATTTCGGCCCTGATTTTTTCAAGGGACCCATAAGGTTCGCTTTTGCTCAGTCCGGCAGCCAGAAGATCAAGGATTTGCCAATCCGGTCGAGCTTTTCCCGGAGGGGTTACCACCGGTAGAAAAGATTGAATTCGGCCCTCGAGGTTGGTGACGGAGCCCTGTTTTTCACTTAAGGGCGCTCCCGGCAGGACGACATCGGCAATTTGGGCCGTTTCACTGTTGAGGATGTCCTGCACGACCAAAAGTTCTAAATTTTCGAGGGCCTTTTTCACCCGGCCGGACTCGGGCAGCGCCCGCAGCGGATTTTCCCCCATAATATACAGGGCTTTCAAATTGCCTTTCTCAGCCGCCGCGATCACCCGCGCCATATTGAGTCCGGGGTCCGGTGAAATACTTGTTTTCCAGGTTTTTTCCCATTTTCTTCTGGCACTATCATCATCAATGGGTTGGCGGCCGGGAAGAAGGTCGGGTGCGGCTCCCATATCTGTTGCGCCCAGCTGATTGTTTTCCCTGGCGAGAACAAATATTCCTGCCCCGGGAGAACCCAGGCTGCCGGTCATCAGGGCCAGATTGAGAATGGCGCCCAAAGTATGCAGGGCGTATTTTTGCTGGATAATCCCGTGGCCGACGACGATGGCGATTTTTTTCCGTTTTATTAATTTTGCGGTCTTATTTATGGCGGCTGTTTCCAGGTTTGTCAGACGGCTGATCCTGTCGATGTCCAACGACGACAGACCATATCGAAAAAGGCTGAAGCCCTCGGTGTATTGATCTACAAATGAGGAATCGTAAGCCTTATCTTCATGCAGCAGGGCGGCCAGGCCGTTGATCAACTCCAGATCCGATTGCGGCTTGACGGCAAGCCAGACGGAAGCGAAGGCAGCCAGTTCGGTTTTGCGCGGGTCCACGACGATTAAGGGGATGCCTTTTTGAGCCGCTTTTTTAAGATAATAGCTGACCACCGGAACAGAATGATTCGGGTCGGCCCCCAGGACTAAAATGGCTTCCGCTTTTTCAAGATCGGCAAGCCGATTTAGACGATAGCCGCCGTCTGTCTTTTGATCCAAAACCTTCATCAGGGACTGCCCGAATATGTATCCGCCGTTGTCGATATTATTGGTGCCGATCATGGCCCGGGCGATTTTTTGAAAGAGATAATTTTCTTCGTTGGTGCATTTGGATGAGCCTAAAAAGGCGATGCTCTGCGGACCGTTTTCATTTTTAATCTCAATCAACTTTTTTGTGATTAAGCCCAAGGCGTCATCCCAGGCCATGGGAACCAGCTTGCCTTCTTTGCGGCCCAGGGGACTGATCAAGCGTTGGGGCGAGTTTAGAAAATCATGGGCAAAATGCCCCCGGACACACAGGGTCGCGCCGTTGACGCTTTCCGGTAACTGGGCGGGGTTGACATCGATGATGTGTTCACCCGTGGCGCCCATGGCCAGACGGCAGCCCACCGAGCAGAACCCGCAGATGGAAACGGTTTCGCGCTCCGGGGTTCCCACGTAACGAGAGTTTTTGGCAGACAGGGCGCCGGTCGGGCACATGCTCACACAGGTTCCGCAAAACGTGCAGTTGGACTGCTCCAAACCCAATTCATGGGCGGTGGCGGGGCGCGATCCGAAACCGCGCTGGTTATAATCGATGGCACCGACGACCACCAGTTCGTGATCGGCCCGGATGCACTTGCCGCAAAGGATACATTTGCTCAGATCCCTGATAATAAACGGATTTGCTTCTTCAAAAGGCTTGTAATTGGGCATATGGTAAAGATCTGTTTCGCCCACACCCAGCTGGGCCGCCACCCAGCGCAGCTGGCAGCGGTTTCCTTTACTGCAGACAATGCAGGATTCCGGATGTTCGGCGATCATCAGGCGCGCAATATTACGACGGTGGCGGATGATGCGTTCGGTTGCGGTTTGAATCACCATATCCGGAACCACGGGAGTGACACAGGAGGCCATGAGGCGTCCGGTCTTTTCATCTTCCACCAGACACATTCGGCAGGCACCGAATGGTTTCAGATCAGGATGGTAACAGAGCTTGGGAATTTTTATGCCGTTTTGCTCAGCCGCCTCCAGAATGCTTGTTTCGGCCGGACAGATGATTTTCTTGCCGTCGATGGTCAAGGCGATGGTTTCCAAGGGAAGGACTCCTTAGTCTTGTCGGGGCGGGTTTCGTGTTGCGGGGGTTGAATCGGAACGTCATCGTTTTTACCCGTAACCCGAAACG
>JAIVWA010000126.1:7650-9699 GCA_049190255.1 Gammaproteobacteria bacterium
TGGCCGGTTATAGAAACGGACTCAACGGGCCTAACGGGCTAACGGGCAAACGGGCCCAACGGGCTCAACGGACTCAACGGGCTCAACGGGCCCAACGGGCTAAACGGGCCTAACGGGCGCACGGGCTAACGGGCCTAACGGGCGCACGGGCCAACCTTTTTTATTTCAGTTTGGCGGCATCAAGATACAGTTTGAGCTTTTCTTCTCCTCCGATGGTGATAATATGGACTCCCTGGCACAGATCCTTCAGGCCGGTGACGATATCGGAAAAAATCTCGATGCTGGCTTTTTGTTTGTCCGGTGCACGTGCCATTTTCTGGATAATCCAGTCAGGAACCATGCCGGATTTAAGGTGACGATTCAGAAATCGGGCCATGCCGGCGGTTCGCAAAATCATGACTTCCGCAATCACCGGAACCCCGAACGTTTGCGTCTGTTTCAAAAATTTCTCGAACTGATCCACATCAAATACCGGCGTCGTCAGAAAATAGCCGGTGCCGAGTTTGGTCATTTCCTCCATTTCTTTCATTTCCAGATCCGGAACATTTTTCCCCCACGAGGATTCAACCCCCGAGCCCAGGAGAAATTCGGCTTTGGATTTCAACGAATCCCCCTCCACCGTCCGGCCCTCGCGGATGTGTTCCAGCACGGATTGCAATTTGCCGGCATCCACGTGAAAAAACATCATTTCCTGCAAACTGTCTCCGGTAATACGGTAATCTTCGGTAAAGACCAGCAGGTTATCAATACCGGCGTTGTGGGCCTCCACCAGGTCATTTTGCAGCTGGAGGCGGTTCTTATCGCGGGTCGTGGTCTGGTAAATCGGCTCAAGCTGGCTTTTGTTCAACAGTTCGCAGGTTTTGATGGTATCCCCGACGAAACCCTCCAACTCCACCTCGGACAGCGACACGCCATCGACACGTCCGCGCACATTGCTTAAACTGCGGACAAGATCTTCCGGTTCCTGGTCAATGGGTGATTGGACTTCTGAAGTGACGACAAATTTCTTTTTTTTCAGGGCGTCTTTAAGCTTCATTTTTTGCCTCCCTTTGGGGAATGACGAATGATTATTGACTATTGAATAATGAAGGTATTCTATCGATATTATTTATTTGAATGTAAATGACCGAGCGAAGCGACTTCCACAATTAGTCATTATTCATTTGTCAATATTCAATTACTTTAGGCCTAAGAGTCGAGCGACTTCTTCTTTCAGCTGGGGCAGCGGAAACGGCTTGGAAAAGCATGCGTCCGCTCCGTGCTCCTTCATCTTCTTGAACTTATCCTCATCCAGATAAGCGGATAAGACGATGATCTTGGTATCCTTGGTGTCCGGATTTTCCTTAATTTTCTTACAAACCTCATAGCCTTTGATGTCGGGCATCATGATGTCCAGGATCAGCAGGTTGGGCCTGAAATGATTGACCTGTAATCCGGCCTCAAACCCGTCGGAGGCGGAAATCACTTCGTAATCGAATTCATCCTCCTCCAGGGCCTGAACGATGGTTTCAACAATAATAGGGTCATCATCGACCACCAGAATTTTTAGTTTCCCCTCCGCCGGTTGTCCGTTTGGAATGGGGATGCCCTGTTTGGTCATAAAGGCCTCGAGGTCTGTTCTGTTGATGCGGCGATGGCCTCCCACAGTCTTGTAAGCCTTGATATGCCCTGACTCGACCCAGTTGATAATGGTTTTGGGAGACACATTGCAATACTGGCTGGCTTTAAAAACGGTGAGTACGTCCTCCATGGCTGACTCCTTTTGAATTTACAGTTTTTATAGAATTTATAGTTATTATAATTTAATTGGGCTGTCAAGCATTTTTTTAAAAATCTTATATAGCCTTAATATTTATGTAAATAAGCGATATAATGTTATTATAGATCGATCAACGGCATTTTAATGATTTACCATAATTATAGTTATTATAGTTTTTATCGTGCCGGTCCGCATCTTTCAGATCATGATTTTTAGTTGTCAACCCTGATTGCTCCTAGTATGCTGATTTCTGATGAGGGTTCAAAGGTTCAGGGATGGGGGTTCTGGGT
>JAIVWA010000127.1:0-9698 GCA_049190255.1 Gammaproteobacteria bacterium
CATCGTCGCCTAACTTGCAGGGTTTATGGCCGTCGCCGCTGTAAAACATCTCAACCGCGGTGCGCCTTGGCCCCGTGGAAGCAGAGATGATCACCTCCGCATCCAGCGCAATCAAGGCCGCCACCGTATCGCCGGCGGATACGGCATAACACTGTTTCCCGCCTTTGACCATATAACACCGATCACCGCCGCGCTTGAAACAGTCGGGTCGGGATTGCCACCAGAAGCTGGATTGATTGTAATAGGTGCACTTGTTGTCGAGGCAGATGTTGCCGACCAGGGTTGCCATGTTGCGGATCTGATTAAAGGCTACCGATGATGCGGCCTTTATCAACAGCGGACAGTGATCTGCCACCAGGGGAGAATCGATCACCTCCCGCAGGGTGACGGCCGCGCCGATGGTGAGTCCACCGTCATCACCCATTGCGATGTTTCCCAAATCGGGAATCTTTTTGATGTTGACGACATGCCGGGCAGCAATATTGCGCCGTTTGAGCATGGGCAGGACATCCGTTCCGCCGGACAGAAAGACCGCCTCAAGGCCGAACTTTTCTTTAAGCGCCCGTGCCTCGTCAATGGTTGCGGGATCATAATAGGTAAGCCGGGGGAGGCGATTGCGGTTCATTGACCCTCACCTCCCTTGGCGACCGCCTGGATGGCTTCCACAATCTTGGTATAACCTGTGCAGCGGCACAAATTACCCGAGATTGCGTCTCTGATTTGTGTTTCGCCGGGGTCCCTTTCCCTGGACAGCAATTCCCTGGCCGTCAGGATCATCCCCGGCGTGCAAAAGCCGCATTGCACCGCACCGTGTTGAATAAATGCTTCCTGAACAGGGTCCAGTTTATCGCCCGCGGCAACCCCTTCGATGGTGGTGATCGCCTTGCCGGCGGCATCTGCTGCCAGGGTAAGGCAGGAGAGTATCGGTAGGCCATCGATCAAAACCGTGCAGGCGCCGCATTCTCCCATCCCACATGCTTCTTTGGTCCCCACCAGCCCGAGATTTTCTCTTAAGACTTCCAACAGCGTATCATTGTCATTGACGGCTAACTCGTGATGCTCTTGGTTCACAACAAGTTCGATCAGGCGCTTAGGCATGCGAAATTCCCCTCTGTTTTAAGCCTTTGAGAATCTTCGCCGGCGTTACCGGAAGATCTTTAATTCTGACTCCGGTGGCGTTGTAGATGGCATTTACGACAGCCGGTGCCGCAGGGTCCAGCGACCCTTCACCGGTTTCCTTGGCCCCGAAGGGTCCGTGGGGATCCTCGGTGATGACGTGGGTGATTTTTATTGCGGGCATCTGATTGGCGGTTGGCAGCGCGTAACCTAAAAAGGAAGGGTTTAAGGTCTGCCCGTCTTCAAAGTGCAGATTTTCTGAAACGGCATAACCCATACCCATGCCGATACATCCTTGAATTTGTCCCTCCACGGACATGGGATTGAGCGGTTGGCCGCAATCGTGAGCGACTGTGAAACGCAACACCTCAACCTCACCGGTTCTCAGATCAACTTCTACCTCGCAGATATAGGACCCGAAGCTATAGGTCGGTGAAAGCGGGTCCGGCGAGTTGTAAGACCCTTTGGCGACCAGGGGGGCGCCGTTGTTCTTCGTCTGGTAGACTTTGATGGCATCGGCAAAGGTCAGCCATTTATCCGGATTTTCTTTGACCATGATTTTGCGATCTTTAGCAAGCAGACGATCGGGGGCGACATTTAATTCTTCCGAGGCGGTTTTAAACAATTCGTCCCGGGCAGCTCCGGCGGCGTTCAGGGCCGCATTGCCGGCGGCCACGGTGACCCGGCTTGAATAGGTGCCCATATCCGGCGGGGTGATATGGGTGTCGGCGCTGGTAAGATGGATATCTTCGATTGGCAACCCCAGGACTTCGGCCACAATTTGACACAGCACACTGTCGGAACCCTGTCCAATATCGGAAGCACCGGTAAGCACACTCAGGCCTCCGCCTTCACCGGCTGTGATAATCACCGAAGAGTGCGCCGCCGTGGTTTTGTTAAAGTAAAAACCGGCACCGGAGGGAAACCCGCCGCATCCCAGGCCGATGCCGTAGGCCTTGTGCCCATTTCCGGCCGGGGCCTTTTTTTTCTCTTGCCAGCGGGCAGCTTGGGAGACTTTTTCCAGGCACTCACGGAATCCGGAACTGACGATTTTAAATCCGGCCGCGGATTCATCGCCGGTTTGCAAGCCGTTTTTGATGGCCATTGCCACCGGATCCAGACCCAGGTCCTCGGCAATCATATCCAGCTGGACATCCTGGCAAAAATGAACCTGGGGGCCGCCATGGCCCCTCATGGCACCGCAGGGCGGTTTGTTGGTATAGATTCGATAGCCGTCGTATTGGTAATGCTCAAATTTAAAAGGCAGGGTTTGAAAAGTTCCCATTAAAATCGTGGTCAACGGTCCCAGACTGCAGTAGGCGCCGCCGTCCAGGACTGCCTCGCATTGCCGGGCTAAAATGGTCCCATCTTTTTTTACACCGGTTTTCATCGTGATTTTAGCCGGGTGTTTTCTGCGGGCGGCGGTAAACTCCTCCTCCCGGGAGCAAACAATCTTCACCGGCCGGTCGGCATGCCGGGCCAGCAATGCCGCACAAAATTCCACGGCGGACAATCCGTCGGACTTGCCGCCGAAACCACCCCCCACGTACGGCTTGATCACCCGGATGTTGTCCGGATTCATATCCAGGGTCAACCCCAGATGCTGCTGAACATAATAGGGGGTCTGGGTGGAGGTATACACCGTCAGGCGATCGGATTTATTCCAGGCAGCTAAAGCCGATCGGGGTTCCATGTAGCAATGGATGGCTGATTGGGTGGTGAAGGTATCCTCCCGAATATGGTCGCACTGCTGAAAAACCTTCTCCGGATCGCCCTTTTTGATGTGAAATTCACGGCTGATATTTGCCGGTGCGTGATCGTGGATTTGGGGAGCACCCGGTTGCCGGGCCAACTCCGGATCATATACCGCCGCAAGCGCCTCGTATTCGACCTCGATTAAATCCAGAGCCTCCATGGCCGTATCGGCATCGACAGCGGCCACGGCCGCCACTTCCTCGCCAATAAAGCGAACCCGGTCAACTGCCAGGGGATATTCATCCATGTATTTGGGTGATCGGGAGATAATACCGAATTTTATTTTGGGTGTGTCATCTCCCGTCACAACGGCCTTGACCCCCGGCAACTTCAGGGCCCTGGACGTATCGATACTGATGATTTTTGCGTGGGGCAGGGGGCTGCGCAGGATCATGCCGCACAGCATGCCCGGCATTTTGATATCATCCGTGTAGAGTGCCCTGCCGGTGACCTTGTCCCTGGCGTCGATCCGGGGCAGCGATTTTCCAATGACATTGTATTGCTTCAAGGGTCAGCCTCACTATTTGAATTTTAAATCAATGTTCTTATTAAAACTATATCAATATCGGTTCAGCCGTCACTGAAATAGCGTCGCTGGGTCGGTAAAGGGAAATAGTTATTGACAAATCAGCTGAATTGAATCATAAACTTGATTGACCGTTCAATCAGAACACTTGTTCAAGAAATAGTATAAAATAGCTTCAGCTGTCAAGTATTTTTTAAAAATTCTTAATTGTATTGACTTGACACTAGGCTCAAATAATTTTAGGGAGTTCGTTTTGATGAAAGAGCTAAAGAGAAGAAAGATCCGCGATGCTGCGGCCATGGTTTTAGCCGACCAAGGATTTGAGAACACGACTACTCGAGACATCGCAAAGGCGGCGGAAATAAGCGCTGCATCGGTTTACTATTATTTCGACAGCAAAGAAGATCTGCTTTACCAGATATTGGATGAAACCATGAGTACCGGGCTGGCACTTATAGAGGAGATCGAACTGAGTGATAAAAGCTTAAAGGAAAAATTATCCGATATACTTCACATACACACAAAGGCAGCGGTTGACTACAATAAAATGAAATTATTAGTCCACGATCTGAACTCTCTAATACCCGAACACAAAGAAATTATAAAAGAAAAGCAAAGAAGCTATGTGAAAAAACTGATTGCTATTTTGGAAGAACTCAAACAAAAAGGGGAAATGCTGGATTTGGACACAAAGGCATGTGCCTTCGCCTTCTTCGGTATGGTTAGCTGGGCCTATCGATGGTATGACCCTACGGGGAAGCTTACACCTGCCCAGCTGGCAGAAATCTTCAAACAGATATTCACTAAAGGGATCTTTGTGGGCCTATAAAGGATGACCCATTTGCAATAAAAGGAAAATAAATGATCAAGTCAATGAACATTGCGTGGTGGGTCAGGCGCTGGAGCGAATTGCATCCCAATAAATCCGCGATCATCTTCGAAGATAATAAAACCAGTTATTTAGAGCTTCACCAAAAAGTAAATCAGGCCTGCTGCTGGCTGCAGTCCCTGGGAATCGAAAAGGGAGATCGGGTTGCGGTTATGTTGAGCAATTGTCCTGAATTTCTTGAGCTCTACCTGGCCTGCTCGACACTGGGGGCCCTTTTTGTGCCCATTAATTACCGGCTGGCAGCATCGGAACTGGATTATACGCTTACCAATTCACGACCACGGCTCTTTGTATTTGGAAAGGAACACAGCGAAACCGTTTTGAGTCTAAATTTGAACCACCGCAGGCTCTTGATGCTGCTGGCCAGTATACCTGAATGTTCAAGTTCCGGTGACATCCTCGATTATCAAGCCGAGGCAGCCGGTTGTGAAGGGCAGCGCCCTTTTCTCACCGAATCCATGGCTCCGGCCACTCCCGAAGAACCCCACGTTATCATGTACACCTCCGGTACTACCGGGCAGCCTAAGGGTGCGGTACTTTCCCATCTCAAAACTTTTTTCAACTGCCTCAATGCTGATATTTTTTTTAAACTCCATTTCGATGACGTCATGCTTATTGTTTTGCCCCTTTTCCATTCCGGTGGGCTTTTTATCCAGGCCTCACCGGTTATCTATAAGGGGGGTACCCTGATCCTTCATCCCAGTTTTGACCCCCACCGGGCCTACGAGGACATCCACAAATATCGGGTCACTAAATTTCTAGGGGTCCCGACGGTCTATAAATCCCTGGTCAAGGTGGAATCGGAAAAAAGAGCCGCCAGTTCTTCTTTAAAGGTTGCCGCCATCGGCGGTGAAAAATTAACGCCGGAGCTCATGGCCCAATTCAGAGAAGCCGGGTTCTCCCTGCGCCAGATCATGGGCCAGACCGAAACTTCCATACTTTTATGGGCCCATGAGGATGATGCCGTGCGTAAACCCGGCTCGGTGGGCAGGCCTGTTTTTCATGCCGACGTGAGGATTGTTGACCGGCAGATGCGGCCGTGCGAACCCGGGCAGGTGGGCGAAATCGTTGTCCGGGGTTCTATTATGATGACGGAATACTGGCAGGACCCGGTTAAAACCGAAGACACCATCCGGGGAGGGTGGCTGCACACCGGGGACCTGGCCCGCCTGGATGAGGATGGCTATTTTTATCTGATCGACAGAAAAAAAGATATGTTTATCTCCGGGGGTGAAAATATCTATCCGGCTGAGGTAGAAAGAGTTTTACGGAATCATCCGGGGATTGAAGATATCGCCGTCGTCGGTGTCCCGGACGAATCCTGGGGCGAGGTCGGGGTTGCGTTCGTGATGACCAAGCCGGGTGTGGTTCTAACCGCTGAAGATGTGATCGGGTTCTGTGACGGACAACTGGCGCGCTTCAAATGGCCCCAGCAGGTCATTTTTGCGGATGATTTTCCCCTCACCGCTCTTGGAAAGGTGCGTAAAACAGAACTGAAACAGCAATATATAGATCAGAAAAAAAGTCTTCCGCTTTGACATCGCTGCGTTAACATGCAAAAAGACCTAGAATGCAATCCGTGGGATTTTAATCCATACAGCAAAAGGAGGCAGTCATGGCATCATATACAGATCGGATGATACGGGCAGCAAAACTGGATGTAAGCCTTTATGAAGAGGTCGAAGCGGACAAAGGAGCCATGGGGCAGGCCATGGGAGTGGTCATTCTTTCCAGTGTTGCTGCAGGAATAGGAACTATCGGCACGACAGGGATAAAGGGACTTTTTTTCGGAACCATAGTTGCCCTGCTGGGATGGTTTATCTGGGCGTTTCTGACATATTTTATTGGAACCAGGCTGTTACCTGAACCACAAACAAAAGCAGACTATGGGGAGTTGCTGCGCACCATCGGATTCTCCAGTTCACCGGGAGTTCTGCGCGTTTTGGGAATCATCCCCATGCTGGGGGCTATCCTCAATTTCGTCATTGGCATCTGGATGCTGGTGGCGATGATCATTGCCGTCAGGCAAGCGCTTGACTATAAAAGTACTTGGCGAGCAGTCGGAGTTTGTCTTATAGGTTGGATTGTTCAGATCGTCATTTTTGCTTTGTTTTTTTGGTTGATAGGGGGATTCGGAGCTTCACAGGCATAATTCATATTCAAAACATAACGGCTTCTATCCAACCCCTGAAAAACTTCACATTCCGTCCGCTAATCCCAAAATTTTCGCGCGCCTTAAAAGGTTCAATTTAGGGCACGAAAGCTAACAAAAATAAAAGCTCAAAAAAGTATGTATTTGTCATTGTGCAATCTACAATTCGGCACAAAACTGGCTGGACACAACATATAGTGGTGTACTCTTTTTGAAATCTCTCGAGTAATAGATTTGGATATGAAACAAATATCGCAGGAATTGATGCACAACGAAAATTCCGTATAATGGCCAGAACTGAACCGCTTCGCGGAGAGTCTGTCAAATACAAGGCAAAATAAGAGCATATCATAAATATTCCCGAATTTTAGAGAACTCGATGTATCATTACTTGGATGATATTTAGTTTTATAGCAGTTGCGTGTATCTGGACCCCCTAAAGCTGAAAACCACCATCCTGAATCTGATTGACACAGATGATTCCATGCTGGTATAGATACAAAGTCTCAAATAAAAACATCGAATACTGTTATATTGCCACAAAGACAAAAAGGACTATATGGAAAAAAAGTTCAACGGCGCAAAGAATTATCCATTTCATTAGCTCAATTCCCAGACAATTGGATGGAGCTTTAAATTTTGCGCATCCTACCACGTTAACGGAATCCCCCTCCTCAGATTTCACTGCACCTGTTTCCCACGGCTCCCCTTGAGCCTTAAAACCCGTGCAGAAATATCATTTGCCCGCGGATTTTGAGAGATCATTTCAGATACGCATACAATGCCTTAGATCCCCGGCGTTGTGTTCACCGTGGTGACTGAAAACCGCTTTCATCTAACTCAATTCATAAGCCACCGGCTATGCCGGTGAGAATTTAAGAGGTTCTACCGTTACCGCGAGGGCATGTATCAAGGGTGCAAATCTGATCGATGCCGGCGGCTTATGAATTGATATAAATCAGCGACCACCAGCAGAGGTGGCCCCGGCCCCTTTCAGGGGCCATCCTCATACCCCCAGCTCTGCTGGTGGTCGCTGATTATCTGTTTAAAGCGACATTGATAGAGACCGATCAAATAAGCCTCGGTTTAAAGGCGACTGATCAAGTTCGGGACTGTATGGCCGGCCAGGTTCACCAGTTCCAAACAGATTGAATTGTCAATATATTTCATTATTTTATCAGAATGCGAGGAACTAAATAATGAGCATACGTGTGATAGTCGATATGTCAATCACTTTGTTACATCACGGTCATATAAGACTTCTCAGGAAAGCCGCAAAATATGGGGAGGTAGTGGTTGGGCTTTCAACCGACGAGGACATAGAGAAATACAAAGGACACACACCACTGCTGACATGGGAATTCAGAAAAGAGATACTGGAATCAATCAGGTATGTGTCAGAGGTCGTTAAGACGCCCTATATTATCACCGATGCGGTGCTTGATGAGCATGGCGCCCAATTTCTAATACATGGGGACGATAATTTCAACACGGTCAGCAAGGATCGACTAATTGTATTTTCCAGGACCCCTGCGATCAGCAGCAGCATGCTTGTGGAGTATAATCGTGCATACAAACTTATAAAACATCCCGCAAATTCTGATTCTGTTGCTAAAAATGCATCATGAAACACAAATCGCAAACAATCCCGATTCAAGGACAACACAACAAACCGGCAATTGATCCGGTGAGTTGCTACTTGATATCCGGCTCTACTACATATTTAGATGCTTCCTGGTACGGCATGCAGCTTCAAATTATCCCTTACCCCGAGCTTTAAAAGGGAATTCTTATCCTTTACTTCTGCCGCTGAGGATAATTGTCATATCCCAGGATTGGTACGAGGCATCATTCTCGGTGCCATTTTATTATGCTTTTAATCCACGGGCTTACGCCCGTAGTCTTCAGCGTTTTGCTGGATAAATTAAGGAGGAGTGAAGGATGATGGATAGTAGCATGAGTACTGAAGATAACAAAAGGTTAGATAAATGGCTTGGATCAGAAGAACCAATAGACCGGAATAATGCAATCAAGGCGCTAAAGGAGGTCAAACATATCCTGGATAGTTTCGGCGTGACCTTTTTCCTTCGACAGGGAACCTGTCTCGGAGCGATTAGAGATAACGATTTACTGCCATGGGATGACGACGTCGACGTGGGTTCGGTAATCGGATTTCACGGTGTAACCGAGAAGTCACTTGACCAGATTGTTGTAGCTTTCAGGAATCACGGTTTTCTCGCCAGAATAGATCATCTGAGTGTAAATCCATATATCCCCCTTGTTAAGTACTCAACAAGAATTGACTGGCTGTGCTATAAGGTCGTTGATGACTACATAGTCCAATTCCCCTTCCTAAAAACCCCCCTTAGTCTGTTTACGGAATTAAAGGAAATATCCTTTCTCAAAGAGACTTTCCTTGTGCCGAATCCACCCGAGGAATACCTGCGTCTAAAATATGGGGAAAGTTGGAAGACTCCTAAAAAACATGAGGATTATGAAGAGGATGTGCTGAAACAAGTGGCAGGAATGCCGGCACCTAATAGCGCAGGTAAATTCAGGCAGTTGATTGCCAAATACCTTCCGTCACGACGTTTAAGCTTGATTAAGGTCCTTGACCAACAGGGAAATCCGATTTGTGGTGGAGAAGTCGTTCTTGTTGGGCTGGGTTGTTTCAAAACCAATAAACAAGGATGCGTACGCTTCTATATACCCCGAGCAGATTACCATCCACTCACCATCAAGTTTAAAGATTATAAGGAAACCAACTATTTACAAGAGATAAAACCGGCCACAACATATATTTTTCAACCGAAAAAGAAACTACTTGCAACCGGTAATCCAGTACGAGACAGTGGCAGCATTTTGGTCGAGCAGTTCCGTAACTAGTACGGCTGTCGGCAGGAAATAATCCCTTTCGAGTTTTGTCAGGCCCAAAAAGGTGCCAGGTCTGTTAATAAGGTTATGAGGCGTTTGAAAATGAACACTTCCCAGATATTGTCCCTATACCACGAGTTGCGCTTCGCCTGGCTGTTAGATGCATGATCGGAATAGGGAGCAGCTGAAAAAACTTTCATCATTAAACGACGACAATTTTAGAGCAGTCCTTCGCTCAACATCCAAATACATGGGATTCAACAACTGATTATGGATGTAATTGCAGGCTATACTACGGCAAAGTTCCGGCTAAACCGGCCGAAATCGGTTTGGGTTGTGGATGTATGGCGCGCCTTAAAAAAGATGAAATATAAGAGAGTGGGCAG
>JAIVWA010000128.1:0-9665 GCA_049190255.1 Gammaproteobacteria bacterium
GAGTATTTTTGCACCCAGGAAGACGAGAAATAGTTGAATTCGGAATTCGGCCTCCAGCCCGTAGGGCATACGCCCCGGAGGGAATGCGGAATTACCGATGAACAGGATAATGGTAGTCAGTTCCCAATAACCTATAACCAATAACGAATAACCATTATCATGCATCCAAACCTAAAAAAACTCTATAAAAAGTTGAAACAAGACGGGCTCACGGCAGAGCAGGAGGAGAAGATCCAGCTGGAGCTCAATGATACGGGTTCCCATGGTCTGCCCGCTGACGACTTGCCCGGTACCGCAAAAGATGGATCGGCCCTGACCTTCCGCAAGATCTATGCCTACCATGATTTGCTGGATTTGCAGGGTATGACGGCCATGCGCAGCACGCCCAACGTCAGTATCCGCTCCATTGATGAACTGCTCGAACGCGATAATCAGAGAGAAAAAGACGGGTTTCCGCGCAAAATCAATGTCGGGCGGCTGATCAAACCGGGCAAAAGCGGTAAAGACAAGATCGTCATTGTGCCCTCCACGGTGGAGGAAAAATTTATGCATGATCCCTCTCTTCAAACCGACGAGGATCAGTCCGGCGGAGGGTCCGGCGACGGCGAAGAGGGAGAGGTTATCGGTGAACAGCCGGTCCGCGCACCGGAAGGTGAGGGAGGAGAAGGACCCGGACAGGGTGAAGGCGGCCAGCACGAAATGGAGTCGAACGCCTATGATCTGGGCAAGATCCTCACCGAGCAGTTTGAACTTCCCAATTTGAAGGACAAAGGTAAAAAACGATCCCTGACCCGCTATACCTATGACCTGACCGACAAGCACCGTGGCTTTGGCCAGCTGCTTGACAAGAAAGCAACCCTGCGCAAAATTGTCGAAACCAACATCCATCTGGGCCATTTGTCCGACGTCGACAATATTGATCCGTCTCGCTTTCTGATTTCTCCGAGTGACCTGATATATCGGATTCTATCGCGCGAAAAAGACTATGAGTCCCAGGCCATGGTTTTCTTCCTGCGGGATTATTCCGGCTCCATGGCCGGAAAATCCACGGCCCTGGTGGTCGCCCAGCATGTGATGATTTACAGTTGGCTGCTGTATCAATACGCCATGCAGGTGGAAACCCGTTTTATCCTGCATGATACCGAAGCCAAGGAAGTGCCGGACTTTTATACCTACTATAATTCCAGGGTCGCCGGCGGAACCCAGGTGTCATCGGCCTACCGGCTGGTCAACGAGGTGGTCGAAAAGGACAATCTGACCCGGGACTACAATATCTACATCTTTCACGGAACAGATGGTGACGATTGGGACACGGACGGCAAAGAGAGCATCCCGGAGTTGAAAAAAATGCTGACCTATGCCAACCGGGTGGGAATAACCATTGCCGAGCACACAACCCACTCCTCCAGTGAAACCGAAGTTGAAAAGTATTTGAAAAAATCTGCGCTGCTGGAAGACAAACCGAAACTTCTCAGGCTGGATGTCATGCAGGAAGATGCGGATGAGCCGAGGCTGATAGAAGGGATTAAGCACCTGATCTCCGAGTAAAAAGTTGACCGGTTTTCCCGTTTGCCCGTTGAGCCCGTCAGCGGTTTACTACCACTAATCAGGAAAAAAGCCGGCTAACGGGCCAACCGGCTAACCGGCAAAACCAAATTTGAATTATGGAATTAATAGACCAGCACACCAAAAAAATCATGGAAGGGTGTAAGCAAAGAGCCCTGGATGCCGGGCTTAGCTTTCAGGACGAAACCCTGGAATATATCGTTTCCAACCGCGATCTGCTGGAGCTCAGCCCCAAAGTGATGATTCCAACCCTTTATGATTACTGGGTCCACGATGTGGAAGTCTTGAAGGAAAAAGGCAGGTACGAATTGTATCCCAGCAATCCATACGAGACCGTCATCAACACCCGGCCGGCCATCTCCTTTTACAACGACAACAATCCGGACTGGATGAACGTCATGATTTTCTATCACGTTCTGGCCCATATTGATTTTTTCCAGAACAATCTGTACTTCCGCCACACCTGGGATTACGATTTCACCGGCCGGGCCCTTTCCGATAAACGCATGATTGCCAAGCTGCGATCGGAAAAAGGCCGCTGGGTGGATTATATTATCGAATTTAGCCGGGGCGTCGACAACCTGGTCGGATATCATGGTGAACTTTCCCGTCTGAACCGCGCCCCCCGGACCAACCAGTCGAAAATGCTGGATTTCTACTTCGATGTGTTCCTGCAGTCGATAAAAAAAGTGACTATAACAAAGTATATAAAAGAGATTGAGCGCTATAACGAATGCATGCGGGAGAGCCGGGACCTTGGCGAAAAAGCCTTTTTTTCAGAAGTGTTGAGAAAACATCCCGAATTTGATGCGATCTATAACAAGACGCTGAAAAAAAAGCCCGATCGCAAACTGGACCCGATAGAATATGTCCTGGAACACTCACCGTTTTTAGCCAAAGAAAAAAATAACTGGATGAAACCCGTTATCGAGGTGGTGCGCCAAACATCTCTATTTTTTCAGCCCCAGATCCGCACCAAAATCATGAATGAGGGTTGGGCCAGTTACTGGCATGAAAAGCTTTTCCTGCAGGATGACCGTATCAATGGACACGAGGTTGACTTCGCCCGGACCCATGCCGGTGTGACATCGATGCCCCGGGTGGGTTTAAACCCTTATGCCCTTGGGATGCGATTGTTTTACTACATCGAGCAGCTGACGGATAAGGGCAAGTACTCAGTTGAGTTCAGACGACTTTTAGACGCCCGGGAGCGCAAACAATTCGATACGAAAAGCGGGCAGGGAAAAGATTTTCTGTTTAAGCTGCGGGAAAATTTTAATGATTTCATGTTTATCAATACGTTTATCGACCAGGATTTTGTCAATCAATATAAACTGTTCGTCGCCGGCCGGCGGTTGAATCAGCAAAGGGAGGTCTGGGAATACTATGTCCAGAGCCGCAGTGCCGAAAGCTATCGTCAGATGGTGCTGGACACGCTTTACCATCCGCCGTGGATCGAAATTGATGAGGAAAAATCAAAAAACAGCGAACTGTATCTGGTTCATCGTTTTGAAGGCAAACCCCTTGTAAAAGATTTTATCTCCAATACCATGCTGGGCATTGAATATCTGTGGGGGGCTGCGGTTAAGCTTGAAACCAGCGAGGTGGTGCAGGCCGAACCGTCGCAGGCCAAACTGCCTATTCCCGGCCTGACGATGCCGCTGGAAGATGACCGTCAGCCAAAGGAAATCAAGTGGCAGAGGGTTCGGTATACGATGAAGGATCGAAAGCTTTCAAAAGAAAATATTTAATTCGAGGAATAAATTCGGAGATAAAAACCGTGACCAGCAAGCAGAAAACCGCCAAAACCGGACGTAAAACAAAAATGAAAAGCATCAAAAAATTAATAAGGCCGTCGAAAAAAAAGGCCCCCGTTGTTCAGGATGACGATCCGGCCGTACAAAGTATTAAAAAGGCCATGGATAACCTCAATCAGAGTATGGGCGAATTTGAGCAACGCTCCGCTATTCCTTTTCAAGGGTTTCTCAATGAGCTGGTCGTCAAGCCCCAGGTTGTCATCCGCAACGCCTTCCAGGTCTTTCACGACATGATGAAGGCATACGTCGGTGGGGGTGTTGAGGAATATCCGGATGATCCTGAATCCATTCACTATGTGCTTTACGATTGCACCAAACTGTTTGTCGAAGGTTCTGACTATCCTTTCTTCGCCGATCGCCTCTTTGCCAATCGACTGATCAGCCTGGTGGAAGCGCTAAAAAGAGGCGCCCAGCAAAATAAAATTTATATTTTCAAAGGTCCTCCGGGCTGCGGGAAAAGCACGTTTTTAAATAATCTGCTGATGAAGTTTGAAGAATATGCCAACACCGACGCCGGTATGCGCTATGAAACCGTCTGGCGTTTTGACCGTAAACTATTGGAGGGATTCAGAGATTACGAAACCCATCCGGTGCTTGAAAAATTAACTCACCTGCTAGAATCGTCCTATGAGGATCAAACGGAATCCATATCCGAAGCCGACGCCGGCAATTCCTTGCAAGGCTCTGAGGCCTATGCAGCCGCCCGCTATTCTCCTCAACTGGCGGACAAGTTTATCGAAGTGCCGTGCCCCAGCCACGACAATCCGATTTTGATGATTCCCAAGCATCATCGCCGGGAATTTCTTGACGATTTGTTTAAAAACAACGAATTCAAATGGAAGCTTTCAACTGAGAAGGAATATGACTGGGTTTTCCGAGAAACGTCCTGTACCATCTGCAGTTCTCTATATGAAGCGTTGCTGGACCGCCTGCAAAGCCCCCAAAAAGTTTTTGAAATGCTCTATGCGCGTCCCTACCGATTCAACCGTCGTCTGGGAGAAGGCATCAGTGTCTTTAACCCGGGTGACAAACCGCTGCGTCAAAACGTAATGAGCAATCCCATCTTACAGAAACGAATTAACAGCCTTTTGCGGGACAGCAACCGGGTAAAATACATCTTTTCCCAGTATGCCAAAACCAATAACGGCGTTTATGCCCTGATGGATGTCAAATCCCATAACACCGATCGGTTGATCGAGCTTCACAACATCATCAGTGAGGGGATTCACAAGGTCGAAGATATTGAGGAAAATGTTAATTCACTGCTTTTGGCAGTTATGAACCCGGAGGATGAAAAAAACATTCAAGGGTTTCAGTCCTTTTTGGATCGGGTGGAATACATCACCATCCCCTATGTGATGGACCTGTCCACCGAGGTGGAAATTTACCGCAATATATTCGGCAAGCACATCGATGAAAGATTTTTACCAAGGGTCCTGCATAATTTTGCCCGGGTGATCATTTCATCGCGCCTGAATCCAAAATCGGAAGCCATGCTTGAATGGATCAGCGATCCGAATAAATATCGTCTTTACTGCGATGAAAACCTGCAATTGCTCAAGATGGAAATCTACACCGGATACATACCGGCATGGCTCAAAGAAGAAGACCGCAAAAGTCTGACCGCTAAACGGCGGCGGCGTATCATCAGTGAATCGGAAACCGAGGGCGAACATGGCATCTCCGGCCGCGATTCCATTAAAATATTTAATAAATTTTACTCTGCTTACGCCAAAGAAAACAAACTGATCAACATGTCTGATCTTTGTAAGTTTTTCACCAAAATCAAAAAAGGCGTAAAAGATTTAGTGCCGGCGGGTTTTTTGGATTCGCTGCTGCGCATGTATGACTATACGATTCTACAGGAGGTCAAGGAATCCCTTTACTACTATAATGAAGAACAGATCTCCAGGGAAATCCAGAACTACCTGTTCGCGATTAATTTTGAAGTCGGATCGGTTGAAACCTGCTCCTATACGGGAGAAAAGCTGACGATAACCGATGAATTCCTGGAAGGTATCGAACGTCGACTGCTGGGTGCAAAAACCAACGGTGATCAAGGCAAGGCCTTTCGCAAAACGTCTCAAAAAGAATATACCTCCAAAACATTAACCCAGGAGATCATGGTCGAGGGGCTGCCGATTTCAGAGACAAAAATCTTTCAATCCATGCATGACCGTTATGTATATAACCTAAAGGAAAAAGTGCTGGATCCGTTTCTGGAAAATGAAAATTTCCGGCGGGCGATAAAAGACTACAACAACGAAGATTTCAAAACCTATGATAAGCGAATTAGAGACGATGTGGGCTATTTGATTAACAACCTGTGTGAGAAATACCGTTATACAGACCTGGGTGCCAAAGAAGTATGTATGTATGTCATTGATAGTGATCTGGCGAAAAAATTCGCCAATCCCTAAACCGGAAATCCGAAACTCGAAATACGAAATACGAAACAAATTCGAATCACCAAAATTCAAATGACCCAAACAAAAAAAGTTGAACGCCCGCTCAGATTTCTCTGAAGCTTGGATAGATAGGGATCTACAAAGATGCCAAAAAATTTCTTTGCACTAAAAACAACAAATTCACAACTAAGATTCTAAGAAGAATTCGGTTTCTAGTACCTTGAGGAGATTACCACCACCGTCGAATTCATCTGGGCCTTCAGCGAATCACAGTATTCATCAAAAATATAATACATACACCGATTGGCGTGCTGAGATTTCTCGTAGAAACCGCAGTCAAGCTGCTGTTTCCGACCACCGGCCGTGCAAATGGACATTTCCTCTTGTTTACAAAAATTAGTTTCCGAATGAGCCATCACATTCACCTCGCACTGTAGATTTTTCACCTCCGACGCTATCTGAATTTGCCCCCTGTTTATATTATCGGCCGGTCCGACGATTTCTTTATATCATATTGCGATATTATTAAAACAGCCCCGGTTGAAGTCTGAATTAATCTGCTTATCTTTACGTTTACCGGATTTGATCAGGAAAATAATATGCCGTTTCAGAAGCCCAACCAAAAATTAGATTCCAGATTCGAGAGAGACGGATCCGATGCTTAAAAAAAAAGAAATATGGCTGGATGACCAGGATCGAAAAGAGCAACTGGCTGAGTCCGACAACAGCGTTAAACCCACTTACTTCGGATATGAACGCGTCGCCCGGGATCACAAAAGGGATCGGGTTATACAGCATTTTAATTCGGTGGCGCGGCATTACGATTTCATGAATTCCCTTTTAAGTTTCGGTATTCATCATCTCTGGAAACGCAGTGCCGTTCGGATGATGGATCTGGCTGCCGGCGATCGTATATTGGATGTCTGCGGAGGAACAGCTGATCTGGCCATACTGGCCGCCAAAAATATCGGATCGGCCGGCAGTGTCATCGTCTACGATCTTAACCGTGCCATGATCCAGGCGGGTCTTCACAAAATCGTCCATAAGGATATCGCCCACCGTATCGGCTATGTGCAGGGGAATGCCGAAACCATCAGTTTCCCGGATATGCAATTTGATGCCACAATGGTCGGTTTTGGTATTCGCAACGTGACCAATATGAGAAAGGGGTTTGAAGAAATGTTTCGGGTTTTAAAACCCGGGGGGAAAATGATGTGCCTTGAATTTTCAAAGCCGACCTTTGCACCCTTCCGGTGGCTGTATGATATTTATTCTTTTTATATCATGCCCTTTCTGGGAGAGTTAATTGCCGGTTCCCGCAAAGCCTATACCCACCTTCCCGAATCCATTCGCATGTTTCCCCTGCCCGATGAACTGTCTGACATGCTGACGAAGATCGGTTTCTCGCAAGTCAGCTATCGCAATCTCACCAACGGGATTGCCGTCATCCATCTGGCTATCAAGTAAAGAACGCGGGCATTTCGATCTACTGCCGAGGGGACCCTGAACCTCAAATCCACTAAATGACAGATTACTATAAATTCCAAAACCCAAATCCCAAATATCAAACAAATCACAATGACCGAAATTCGAAATACCAAACATGTTTGGATCATTGAATATTGGAATTTGAGATTTATTTGTATTTTGGTGCTTGTAATTTGGAATTTTAAGAATTGGAGTAAAGGATCAAGTTTACCAGTTGGCCTAAAATAAAGTGAAGATACATTGATTTTATTCTTTTTCAACCGGAAACGTCATCTCAGCCCCGTTCCAGCTGATAATTGTTACAAAAACAGACAGAGAAAGGACCAGCAGCAGGTAAATAATACCGGGCCCCCGCAACGAATCCATGATATCCGGTACAATGATCCGCCAGATAAAAATGATAACGGCAACCGCCAACATGATGAGCGAAAGGGGAATTTTAATCTTAACCGGTTTGAGCATCTTGGCCATATAATTGAGCCACCACGTGTACACACCGGTGGATATGGCCACTACGGTAAATAATATCCCGCCCCCGAGACAGTGAAAAGCCGTGGTCTCAAAGGCTTTTACCCCGCTGATCAGGTAAAGCAGATTAAACACTGTGGTCGACAGCATAAACACGATGGGGAAATGAACCGTCATCGGGTGCGGATGGCGTCTGAGCATGGGATAGCGGGAAATAAGCCAGTCGATTGGCTGGGGAATTTTGCGCTCATCGACAACTTTTTTTAATATTCCCACCTGGGGATATCGCTCCAGTACATTTTTTTCGTGGGGAGCGGCCTGAATATCGGTGGTCAGTTCCTGGCCGGCACGATGGCGTTTCATATGGAGGCCGTTGCGCCACAACTTGCTTTCACTGACATCATATACTTTACCGTCGTAAGCGATATAAACGGGATTTCCGTTTTCACCATTATAGCCGGCAAGTTCATCTGGATTAAATTCTTTCATGGTTGACCCCTGAAACTTCAAAACCCAACCCGGCAAAGCCGGAATTGAAGATTAAAGTTGTTAATCATTTTACTAAAAAAAGTCCCGATTTCAGGATACTACAAAGCTAATTTTGCAGGTTTCAGTATATAGCACTTCCTTTTCCTGACACCCGACACCTGAAACCTTTAGTTTCTGACAACATCAGCCAGTGCCGCCCGAACGCCGGCAGCGTAATCTGGATGCACTTTCTCGAAATGTCCCAGCTGACGCTCGACAATGTTAGCCGTTACGCCCTGCATCGCCTCGGCGATGTTGGAAAAAAGCCGGGCTTTTTGGCCGTCATCAAACAGGTTGAACAGCGCGCGGGGCTGGCCGTAATCGTCATTGCCCTCACGGTGGTTGTAGCGGTCGGCATCGCCGGAAATCTTCAGCGGCGGCTCGGAAAAATCCGGGCTTTCAACCGGACCGTTAAACGAGTTGGGCTCGTAATAGGCATCCGGGCTGGGGGTATTGGGGAAAAACCGCATTTGACCATCTTTGTGGTAGTGATTCACCGGGCATTTGGGTGCATTAATGGGAAGCGCCTCGTAATGCGTGCCGAGACGGTAGCGGTGCGCATCGGGGTAGGAAAAGATCCTCGCCTGCAGCATCTTATCCGGTGAAAAGCCGATGCCCGGTACGATGTTCGACGGTGCGAAGGCGGCCAGCTCGACTTCTGCGAAATAGTTGTCCGGATTGCGGTTCAACTCCATCTCGCCGACGTCGATCAGGGGATAGTCGTTATGGGGCCAGACCTTGGTCAGGTCGAAGGGGTTGTAGGGCGTCTTGCCGGCATCCTCTTCCGGCATCACCTGTACGCAAAAGCGCCATTTCGGGTAGTCGCCTTTTTCGATCGCACGGTAGAGATCTTCCTGGGTGGACTCGCGGGTCCGGCCGACTACTTCAGCAGCTTCGGCATTGGTCCAGTGCTTGTGGCCCTGCCGGGTCTTGAAATGGAATTTGACCCAAAATCGTTCATTGCGGGCGTTGATGAAGCTGTAGGTGTGACTGCCGTAGCCGTTGATGTGGCGTACGCCGATGGGCAGTCCGCGATCCGACATCAGAATGGTCACCTGGTGCAGGGATTCCGGCGACAGCGACCAGAAGTCCCAGGCCGCAGTAGCCGAGCGCAGGTTGGTTTTCGGATGCCGCTTCTGGGTGTGGATGAAGTCCGGAAACTTGTAGGGATCGCGGATAAAAAAGACGGGGGTGTTGTTGCCCACCATGTCCCAATTGCCTTCTTCGGTGTAGAATTTCAAAGCAAATCCGCGCACATCGCGCTCTGCATCGGCGGCTCCCAGTTCGCCGGCCACCGTCGAAAAGCGTGCAAACATGTCAGTTTTTTTGCCGACTTCGGAAAAAATCTTGGCTTTGGTGTACTTCGTGATATCGTGGGTGACCGTTAAGG
>JAIVWA010000129.1:0-9661 GCA_049190255.1 Gammaproteobacteria bacterium
TAATGCAAAAAGTAACTTATCCAGACTTTTTATAATTTATGATTAGATTACAGTTGCTTATGATAATTTCCGATAAAATCATGAGATAAAATGTGAAAAATTGTTTCCTGATTTGTTACATAATTTTCACAATCGGAAAAGCCGGTGACAGTAAAGAATCAATATAGTGAAAAACCGCTAAGAACCGTAATATTAGTATGTGGATTCCTGAGGATTCCTGAGAGGTAATTTCTTCCAATTTTGAGCGAAGCGAAATAACTTGAGTCTTTACCCCAACGCCACATCCAGGGTCATCATGACCGCAAACCCACCCATGGCACCCAAGGTCGCAATGTCGGTATTTTTTGCCAGCTGGGATTCTGGGATAAGTTCTTCCACAACGACGTATATCATGGCGCCGGCGGCAAAGGCCAGGGCATAGGGCAGTATCGGTTTTATCAGGATAACGGAAACCGCTCCCAGCACCCCTGCGATGGGCTCAACCAGGCCGGATGCCTGACCGTACCAGAAACTTTTCAGGCGGGAAAAACCTTCCCGGCGCAAGGGCACCGAAACCGCGGCACCTTCCGGGAAATTCTGGATACCGATGCCTAGGGCCAGCGCAATGGCACCAGCCAGAGTAGTTGAGGGCAGATCCGATGCGAGAGCACCGAAGGCCACGCCGACGGCCAAACCTTCCGGGATATTGTGCAGGGTGATTGCAAGCACGAGCAAAATGCTTCGGTGCCAGCTTGTCTTCGGGCCTTCGGCTTCTTCCATGGGGAAACCCAGATGCAGGTGGGGAATTATTTTGTCGGCAATCCAGAGGAACAGGCCGCCCATCAGAAAGCCGGTCGTGGCGGGAATCCAGGCCGGCAGGCTCGATTCCTCCGCCATCTCAATGGCCGGGGCCAACAGCGACCAGTAACTGGCCGCGATCATCACGCCGGCTGCAAAACCCAGCATGCCGTCCAGTACTTTTCTGTTGATGGTTTTGAAAAAGAAAACCAGCGCGGCGCCCAAGGCGGTCACAAACCAGGTAAACAATGTTGCGACCAGAGCCTGCAGGACCGGATCTATCCCGGTGAACCAATTAACCATTGTTAATCTTTCCTTTTCACTACTCGATGTTGGCTTTATCTGTCCGGTTGATGTTATTTAATATTATTTCACCCATCTCATTAATTTTCATGCAAGATTCAGGTATAAATATACGCACAGTGGCCAGGGGTCAACTAAAACTTGACAGGTTAGAAGGTTAATGAAACGCTCAGGTTAAAGGGCCGCATAAATATTGGGGTGTCAATATCGTGGCCCAGGTTATGAAAACGTTGCTTGAGATTATGAATTGTATTTGTGCCCTTTGAGGATTTCATCATTGACATTTTTAATCATTTACTGTTAGCGAAGGGTTGCAATTTTTTTACGGTTCTTAATCTAATCCGGATCCGCCGGAGGCGGAAAATTGACTATTGACTAATGAAAATTGAATATTTGTGGAAGTCGCTTCGCTCCGTCATTTTTTTGATGGATTTTTTTAAATTGATCCGCTGCTGGCGGACCTAAAATATTCAATCGAAAATTTTAAATTTTTCGACACAGCGTACATGGACTCATGATGAAACTACATTTGTACAATTCGTTAGGCCGACGAAAAGAGGAGTTCAAGCCCGTCCAACCTGGGAAAGTGGGCTTATACACCTGCGGCCCGACGGTTTATAACTTTGCTCACATCGGCAACCTGCGAACCTATATTTTCGAGGATATCCTAAGGCGGGTTCTGCTTTACAACGGGTACCAGGTAAAGCATGTGATGAATATAACCGATGTCGGCCACCTGACCGGCGACCGGGACATGGGTGAAGACAAAATGGAAAAAGGCGCTCAGCGGGAGGGCCGGACTGCCTGGGAAATTGCCGAGTTTTATACGCGGGCCTTTAAAAATGACATCGAAAATTTAAATATTCTCCCACCGGATATCTGGGTCAAGGCAACCGATACGATTGACGCGCAGATTGCACTCGTAAAAACCCTGGAGGAGAAGAATTATACTTACAGCACCGGCGACGGGGTTTATTTCGATACATCCAAGTTTAAAGATTACACCAAGCTTTCCCACCAGAAGCTCGAGTCTTTACAGGAAGGCGCCCGGGTGGAGAAAAACCCGGAAAAGCGCAATCCAACCGATTTCGCCCTGTGGAAATTCTCGCCGGCAGGCGTTCAGCGGCAGATGGAGTGGGATTCTCCCTGGGGTGTTGGATTTCCGGGCTGGCATATTGAATGTTCGGCCATGAGCATGAAATTTTTAGGGAATCAACTTGATATTCATTGCGGTGGCACTGACCATATCGACGTGCATCACACCAATGAAATTGCGCAATCAGAGGCGGCCACCGGCAAAAAATTTTTTAATTACTGGATGCATGGGGCCTTTTTAATCATCGTGGGTGGTAAAAAGATGGCCAAAAGCGAGGGCAATTTTCTTACCCTCGAAAATTCGTTTGTCAAAGCCGGCATCCATCCGCTGGTTTACCGGTTTGCAGCCTTTCAGACCCACTACCGCAAGCCGATGGAGTACAGTGATGAAAGTGTTCAGGCGGCCCGCAACGGTCTGTCGCACCTGCAAAACCAGATCCGGCAGATTGCCGGGGTCGGCGTTGACCCGGAAAACATGATCAGCGCCGAGCATAAAAACAAATTTCTGGAAGCAGTTAATGATGATTTGAATATGCCCCGGGCGATGGCAGCCGTACAGGAACTGCTCAAGAGCAATATCAGTGATGGTCAAAAGTATACCACCATTCTGGATTTTGATCGGGTGCTCGGACTGGACCTCGACAAGCTGGATCAACCCGAGGATTTACCGTCAGAGGTTCAAAAACTGATCGATGCCCGGCAAAAAGCCCGCGAAGCCAAAGAATGGGAGGCTTCTGACCGCCTGCGCGATGAAATCCAGGCCCTGGGCTATATGGTTCAGGATACACCGGAAGGGATCAAGGTTATCAAGACCTAAACTGAGCGATGCCCCGGTGAAAATCCTTGTTAAATCATGAAAATTAACGGGCGGGGATAAACCCCGCCCCTACCTATTGGGCAAGGGTTCGTCTGTAGGGGCGGGGTTTATCCCCGCCCGCAAGGGCTTGAATGTCGAATAAATAGCTTGATTTAGGCAAGACATAGCTAAATATGGTAAATTCAAATTTTCAGGGAAAATTTTATGGATGATAAAATTCGCAAATTATTGAAGGATGGGTCCCGCACTCAGATGTCCGCAATCTGGGAAAAGGCCAAGGAGCGAGATTTTGAAGGTCTGGATGATGAAAAGCAGCGCATTGCCAAGATAATGGTGGAACATGAAGATGAACTGTACAAGCAGTTAGAACACGCCGATTTAACCTACGATCCTGAGTTAAATTCGGAGACTGAATATGATCCGTTCCTGCATATCACTATTCATTCCATTATCGAAGCTCAGCTGGAAGATAATGATCCCCTTGAGGTCGTTCAATTTTTCAATGCCATGCGTCAAAAAAAGTACTCCCGCCATGATTCCATCCACCTGGTGGGCCAGATTCTGACTTGCCTGATTTTCGAAATGTCGGAGCACCAGAAACCCTTCGACCTGGAAACCTACCGCAAACTACTTAATAAATACAAATCGCGCAATCCGGAAAAACTGATGGATTTGCTGGAAGATGAGCCTCTGTTATCTGAAACGGATTGAGCGAAAAAACACACTCAGGAGCTATATAGTGTTTAAGTATCATATTATCGCAGTAATAATGGTTATCGCCCTAATGCCCGCATTCACAGGAAAGACAATGGCCGCAGATGACTTTGCCGTGACGGTTTACGGGGGGCGAATGACAGACGGTGACTTTGGCGATGCCCTCACCGGGCAGGCCGATTTTATTGATGCCTACGTCGTGGTGGGTGCTCTTTCCTGGACCTTTGCACGGTATTTTGAAGATGCATTATCTTTTGAACTAGAGGGGCAGGTTGGCAAATGGTGGGGGGATCAACATAATTTGGAGTTCAACCTTCCCCTGGCTATCCGCTGGAGCAAATTTCCCTGGAACCGTTATGTGTCAACCAGCCTGGCCTATGGCCTCGGCCCCTCCTATGCCACCAAAGAACCTGCAGCTGAAATCGATGAGCATGATACAACCAAAAAATTTCTGGTATACTGGTTTGGCGAAATAGCTTTCGGTCCTCCGGACAGCAACTGGGCAGGGGTATTTCGCATACACCATCGCTCGGGAGCATTCGGGCTTATTGCGGACCGGGGGGAGGGCGGCTCCAACACCCTGGCCCTAGGCTTAAAGTATCGATTTTGAATTTCGCCCGGCCATTTATTTCCAGCAACTTCCGCCACCGCCGGCTAATTCCAAATAAAGGCATGCAAAAACGCAAAACCCGCAACATTGTCAGTGTATCCTGTGTCGAGGGGCTTGTTTTCAGCTCATTTCGCCATGACAATCCCGGACCGGTCCGCCGTAACGATTGGAACGCTTAGTTCTTACCTGAAACATCTCTAATAATCTGCATCGAAGTGACTTCTAAGCCAATAATACAGAGCTGATTCAAACAAAACCAATTAAATCCTATTGACAAATCCAATCAGATGCAACATTTTTGCATATACAAATCTTTTTGGGTTGTTTCGAGGAGTGCCAATATTGATGGTCATCAAACGTATATATGGCGTTTTAACAATTTTAGTCGCCGTAATCTTCCTATTTTCCACGCCGGTCTGCGGGAAGGTGGCCGTTTTTGTCAGTATCGCACCCCAGAAATATTTTGTCGAAAAAATAGGCGCCAAGCTTGTGGATGTTTCCGTTATGGTGAAACCCGGGGCCAGTCCGACCACCTATGAGCCCAAACCCAGGCAAATGGTTGCGATATCAAGGACCCGGATATACTTTTCCATTGGAGTGCCCTTTGAAAAGGCCTGGATGAAAAAAATTGCTGCGACCAACCCCGGTATGTGGGTGGTACCTACAGACCATGGCATTAATAAAATTGCCCTGGCAGAACACCGTCACCAGGATAAGGGAAAACACTCTGAACACGGTATTCTTGATCCTCATATCTGGCTGTCACCGACCCTGGTGATGATACAGGCGCGCACGATTTTAAAAGCTTTGCAGGAAATTGATCCCGCCCATGGCACTGAATATGAGATCAATTACAAGGCTTTTGTTTCGCAGCTGTCGGATCTGGATGTCGAGCTTAGAAATACATTTGTCGGCGTGCAGGGCCTGGAGTTCATGGTGTTTCACCCGAGCTGGGGATATTTTGCCAATACCTACGGACTAAAGCAGGTGTCCATTGAGATCGCAGGTAAGGATCCCAAGCCGGCCCAACTCAAGGAGTTGATCGAGTACGCCAAGGAGCGCGGTATTAAATTCATTTTTGTGCAACCCCAATATTCTGCCAAAAGTGCGAAACTGATTGCCCGTGAGATCGGTGGCCAGGTTATTTTTGCCGATTCATTGGCTGAAGATTGGGCGGGCAATCTGCGCGCCGTGGCCCGGAAATTTGAAACTGCTTTGAGGTAAAACCTGAAGGGCACAGGTCAGAAAAAAATGATACCTCACACAAAGACGCCAAGGCACAAAGAGCCCTTTAATATTTCCAAGTACACAATTTCATAAATACGATGACATATAAAATTCTCACCGCAGAGCACGCAGAGTACGCAGAGAGATTAACTGTTTGATAATCATTATGGCCTCTGCGGTCTCGGCGAACTCTGCGGTTAATTAAAAAACCTCCGGGAAACGTAACAATATTTGTGAATAAATGCGCTAAGGGATGCTATGAGCAATACCATTATCGATATTCAAAATTTGAATTTTTCCTACAACGGTCAGCCGGTGCTAATCGACGTCAATCTAAAAATTCACGAAGGTGATTTCACGGCTATGATCGGCCCTAACGGCGGCGGTAAGACAACCCTGCTGAAACTGATGCTGGGTCTGCTTGAGGCCGACTCCGGCAGCATTCGTATCTTTGGCAAATCGCCGTCAAGCGTATCGCATCAAATCGGCTATGTTCCCCAAGACGTTCATCTTAACAAAAATTTTCCGATTTCGGCTTTGGATGTGGTCCTGATGGGAAAATTAAGACCCGGCAGGGGATGGTCGCGGCATTCGAGTGAAGATCGGTTGGCTGCCCGGCAGGCATTAGAGAAGGTTGAGATGGACAAATTTTGCGATCACCGGATCGGTGAGCTCTCCGGCGGTCAAAAGCAACGCGTATTTGTGGCCCGGGCCCTGGTGACGGATTCCCAGCTTCTTTTTCTGGATGAGCCGACCGCCAGCATCGACACCAAGGGACAGGCGGAACTTTATGCCCTATTAAAAGAGTTGAATGACACCATTACCATCATCATTGTCAGTCATGATTTGATGGTAATCTCCGGCTATGTGAAATCGGTGGCTTGTGTGAACCAGCGCTTTCATTATCATGGGGATGCCGAGCTTACCGGAGAGATGGTTGAAATGATGTATCAATGCACGGCCGAAGAGACCTGTCCGGTTGAGTTGATTGCCCATGGACTGCCGCATAGGGTGCTGCATACGCACGAGGATGAGTAAAACTCGTTAGCCCGTTGAGCCGGTATCCCGTTAGCCCGTTAAAAAAAGGATTAATTTCATCCTAAACCGGCCAAACCGGAACGGGCAAACCGGCCAACCAAATCATTACTTTAACCAGATAGTATATTATTAGCGGACTTTATTAAATTGCTTGAGATCCTGAAAAAGTAAACACCATGATTGAAGCGCTACAATTCGAGTTTATGCAAAATGCTTTAATTGCCGGTTTGCTGGCCAGCGTTATCTGCGGCGTCATGGGTACGATGGTCGTCGTTAATCGAATCGTGTTCCTCTCGGGAGGAATTGCCCACGCCGCTTTCGGCGGCATCGGTCTGGCCTTTTTTTTCGGATGGCCTTACCTGGTGGGGACGATCGGTTTTTCGGTAATTGCGGCCTTAGTTATGGCGCTCGTAACCTTAAAAGCCAAACACCGGGCCGATACGATTATCGGCGTGATCTGGGCCATTGGAATGGCCATCGGAATTTTGCTGTTGGACCTGACTCCGGGATATAACGTTGATTTAATGGGTTATCTATTCGGCAGCATTTTAACCGTTCCCGATAGCGATATTTGGATGATGGTCGGTGTGGCGGCCGTCATCTTTGGTGTGGTTACTTATTTTTATAATGACTATCTGGCATTGTCCTACGATGAGGAATTTGCTCAAATACGGGGAGTGCGCGTCAACACGCTGTATGTCCTGATGATCGTCATGCTGGCCTTAGGCGTTGTGATGATCATCCAGGTGGTGGGATTAATTTTAGTGATCGCCCTAATGACCATTCCACCCTATATCGCAGAGAAGTATTCAAAATCCTTGGTAAGCATGATGGTGCTATCCAGCGTGCTGAGCGCGCTGTTTACCGTCATCGGCCTGTGGCTTTCCTATGTATTTAATTTGACATCCGGCGCATCCATTATTATCGTGGCCGGCGTTGGTTTTCTGATATCGCTTGGCCTTGAGCAGCTGCTGCCTGGAGTTTTAGTAAGATCAGCGCCAGAATAGGCCGGCGGTTTTGGCAACAGGGCTATTGGGCCCTTGGTGGCCTTTGTCTAACAACATGTTGTCAGAAACTGAAGGTACTCTGTAACGCATGTGGAACTTAACGAAAATTACATTGGATTTCATGAAGTTTCATACAAGGTTTCAGGATTTAGGGATTCGATTTCCTGACACCCGAAACCGGATCCGCCTGCGGCGGAACACCTAAAATTTGCATCACTACATAACCAGCTTAGTATCTTAGTAATTATTTTAGTGTATTTTGTGACTCCGCCTTGGTTCTCTGCCTTCGGCGGATCCGGGTTGGGGAGAATTATGTGTCAGCATTGTGATTATTCTGGTCTACTGAAAGGTTCCGGTCTGGGGTACACACCGAACCGCCATCGGGTTTTGGAGGTGGTCGGCAACAACAACGGTCCGCTGAGCGCCCAACAGATATTTGATGCCCTGCGCCGCACCCATAACATCAATCGGGTCACGGTCTACCGCATTCTTGATCTTTTGGTGGAAAAAGGGCTGGTTGAACGCATCAGCGGCGGGGGACGGTCCTTTGTCTATGGTTTGGCACCCAATGAAAATCATCCGGCCCATCCCCATTTTTACTGCAAAAGCTGCGGAAATTTGGAATGTTTAAACCCGCAAAGTTTAGATGTAAACCTGCAAGCCATGCAGCGCACCTTTCCGGGGGTAATCGAAAATGTGGAGGTGAGGGTAGACGGAGTGTGCAAAAATTGCTTGAAAAGCTGTCAATAAGGCCCGCCTTAACCCCGATGGCTTCGTTGTCCAGCGGATTGAAATGCTCACGTACTAACGTGTACACTCCGCTTCCAATCTGCTGGACGCCTTGCCCTCGAACTTAATACAGACCTTCTTGACAGTTTTTATTAAATTAAAATTTAAAAGAATAAATATCGCTTTTCCGGTGGGGGTGCCGGAATGGGCCGGACTGAATCGGCCGCAATGCTCGATACCTGTCGGCTGTTGACCGTTTCAAAGCTGAAGATCCCCTCTACTCTGACCCAGTCATCATTGTCAAATTTTTCTGCAATCTTACTTTTCACCAAGATTACCAGCGGCAACGCATCGGCCGCACAGCAGACAATGACAAAACGGAATAACCTGAACCCGTTTCGGTCACTATGCCCGCCACGGTAAACCATTCCTTCTGCCGCCACACGCTTTCCATTAAATTGCTCCGCATTTTTTATAAGCTCCAGCAGGGACGATGTTTTTCCGTCAGTCGCCGGAAAAGATCTTTGCGGTCCGGTCCCGGAAATGGAAAATGGCTGGCCCGTGTCCAGGGCTCTTTTTGCCAGGGCATGGGTTCCTAAACTTTGTCCGTAGATGGCCCACAGGAACAGTACCGGCACGAATAAAATGGCCGCCTGGAGCCATCGTTCGAATTTCAAAACATGACCGGATTTCCGGGAAAATTGGGAAATTAAGGCGGCTATAAACAACAGCAGTAAAATGAGGGCCAGGATCAAAAGGGGCCAGAGCTTGGGTTGCAGAAAGGCCTTGTAGCGCCCGGCCTCAAGCAGCCAGTAATACGCAGCAAGCCAGGTGATGTAAATAATTGCCGGGAGACATGCAGTCGTCAACACGATGGCGTTTTGGATTTTTACCTTCATTCAATTGCCATTTGCTTTTTTCAGGCTTAAATGGGTTTCAGGTGTCAGGTGTCAGGTGTCAGGAAGTAAAAGCGAAAACGCTGAAATCTGAACACTGAGCACTGAAACCTCCATCCATCTTGACACCTCGTATGAGACTCCGCCTGGCCTGAACAGTAAACAGATTGAACGTCGAACATCGAACATCCAACATCGAACGTCCAATATTGATGGCGCTACGCTTTATCTATTTTAAAACAAGCGAACCGCAGCTTGCGACGAGCCCTTCGGTCGTGAACTCAGTGTCGAATGACTCCCCTCGATGTGCTCGGGGCCTTAGTTTGTCGAAGGCAGCCGAATCGAATTTCGAAAGGTAGACTCGCTTTGCTCTGTCTTTATTTTAAATTGACAGAATACATTATTCGATGTTGGACGTTCAATGTTCGATGTTCGATGTTCATTTTTT
>JAIVWA010000130.1:0-9628 GCA_049190255.1 Gammaproteobacteria bacterium
GTATAGGGTGTATCGGGAATGTTTTCGTGAAAGATTTTCGAAATCTGGTCCTTATTTTTATGAATGGCGGGAACGATGATGTGGGCCGGTGTCTCGTGGTTGAGCTGAATGATAAATTCACCCAGATCGGTTTCCAGGGCCTCGATGCCGTTTTCTTTTAAAAACGCATTCAGGTGCATCTCTTCCGAAACCATTGATTTTCCCTTGACCATGCGCGTCGCCTGGTGGGACTGCATGATGTCTAAAACAAGGTGGTTTGCTTCGGAGGTGGTTTCCGCCCAGTGGACAGTGATGCCGTTTTGGGTGCACTTTTTTTCAAGCTGTTCCAACAGTTGTGGCAGCTTGCTCAAAGCCCGTTGTTTAATGGCACTTCCCAATGTTCTCAACTGCTCGGTTTCAGCTTTATCAGAGAAAATCTCTTTTCGTTTGAAAACTAAGATTCCCATGGCGGCTTTAATATTTTTTATTAACTGCGCATCCTTTAAGGCCCGGGAAACGTTGCGATGGAACATATTCTCATCCATAGGTATTTTTCCTGATAGTTTTCTTTGTAATAATCGAGCCACAAAGGCACAAAGACACTAAGATGCTTAGATAATTCAAAATTACTTACAAAAAGGAAAAGCGTCATCTGATTTTTTTAGGAATGAATTCTTCCCTTTCATATATTGTTTTGAAATTAGTATCTTTTCTTTGTGACTTGGTGTCTTAGTGGCTGAGCTGTTACCTTTACTCCAAATTGAATTGAGCGATTTTTTACACGATCTGCACCGATCTTGGTAATAAATCGCTCAATGAAGTTTTAATTCAGCCCAGCCGCCGGCCAAAAAAACTGCCGATCTGATCGAACAGGAAACATAATAGTTCACCGCAGAGTTCGCAGAGAACGCCGAGAAAGAAAATTTTAAATAATCTCTGCGATCTCCGCGTGCTCTGCGGTGAGATACTTCTTGAAAATGGCATCGGATTTCATGAAGTTTCATACGAGCGCCGCCTCTGGCCTGAAAAGCGGCCAGTCTAATCGAAAAAGAAACTCTGGCAATGTAGATTCATATAAGCTACATGGTATAGGGTATAAGGTTGAGGCGCAGGGCTTATGCATGAAGTCTGTACTCTGTAACCGAGTGTGGAATTTTATGAAAATGGCCTTGGATTTCATGAAGTTTCATAAAATATAAAAAAAATAATATAGCGGTTGTCATGTTTAAAATAATTTCAGGCCGTTACACATTATGTTCTCTCCTGTTAGAAAATCTGGCAAACGGAACATATTTATGACAACCGCTATAATGGATATCTAAGTATGGAGAAGAAACCGGATACACCGTTGCCAGAGAACGATCGCCCGGTGAAGATTGCGGTCTGGGACCTTCCCACCCGGCTGTTTCACTGGCTGCTGGTGGTTCTGGTGGCCGTGTCTTTTACGACCGGCGCCATCGGCGGCAATGCCATGCAGTACCATGAGTGGAGCGGGTTTGCGATTCTGAACCTGCTGGTTTTTCGGATAATCTGGGGTTTTGTCGGCAGCCGGGCATCACGGTTTAACGATTTTGTGAAGGGACCGGCCGCCGTGTGGCGCTATGCAACGGCACTGGTAAAAGGGAGTTCGGCGCGGTTTATCGGCCACAACCCCCTTGGAGGATGGTCGGTTCTGGCCCTGCTGCTGGCACTGGTGATCCAGGTCGCAACCGGTCTGTTCGCCAATGACGACATCATCACCGAAGGGCCTCTTTACCTGTGGGTGAGCAAGCCGGTCAGTGACTGGCTTACCCATGTTCACCGGCTAAACCGCTTTCTGATTGTGTTGCTGGTTGTGACCCATGTATCCGCCGTGCTGTTTTATCTCTGGGGCAAGCGCGAAAATCTGATCAAGCCCATGATTACCGGAACCAAACTCTGGCGAGGCGGCGACACCCCACCCCCTGCTGCTCCTATCTTGCTGGCGGCCGTGATTATCGCAGCCACAGGTTTTTTGCTTTATCTTATTATATATTGATGGCCTGGCGGCGAACTCCGAGGTCCAATTTCAGGCGCGCTTCAGGCTGATGCTACTTGCGGGTTTTGCTGTGGCAGCTTTTGCAGCTCCGGGCAACGGCGCCAAACCGGGCCTTGGCGGCCTTGAAATCGCCGGCCCTGGCGGCGGCAGACAGCTTGCCGACCTCGGTTTCAAAATTTTGGATCAAACCCTTCAAATCCTCCGGGTTTTTAAGCACGCTGGACTTCATGGTCGTTTTGCCCCTGTCGCTGCCGGGGACCAGAAACGCTTCCCAGGGAAGCCCCGCAAGATTTTCGATGACGGCCGCGTTGCTTGCAAAGGTCTTTTGATCAAAAGGCTGCTTGCCTTTGACCATGGCGCCCAGACGGCCGAAATGCTGGGCGATGATAAACATCACGGATTGACGGTATTTGATGGCATCCTCCGGTTTTGAAAATTGCGCGAAAGCGGCCCCGATCAACCCGCCGAGCACCGCCAGTATGACGAAAGCGTTTAATATCGGTTTCATATGCTCTCCTTTCAAAAGTTGCGTTCTTTTTGTATGTTCTCGTAACTCTCCTGGATTTCGCGGAAGCGGCTTTCGGCAAAGTCGATAAATTCCTCAGGGAGTCCTTTGGAGATAATTTTATCGGGATGAAAATCTTTGACCAGTTTTTTGTAATTGGATTTTATTTCATTGTTGGATGATTCGGGCGTGCAGTTGAGGATTTTGTAATATTTATCCAATTCCTGGAAATAGACGGCCTTGATATTGTCATATTGACTGTCGCTGATTCTAAAAATATTCTGTATGCTCTTTAAAGCGGTTTCTTCAGCAGGGTGAAGTTTGCCGTCAGCCGCTGCGATCTTAAACAGGAGGTCAAAAAAGGCAACCGCCAGTGTGGGCTGGTTACGAATTGCCTGGTGCAGCTGGTTGGCAAAATCCTCTATGGCGTACCGGGAATCCTTGGCCTCGTTGAAAACCTGCCGGGCAAACTGTTTTTCTCTTTCTTCCATGGGCAATCCGTTAATAAAGTTCTGCACCACAGCAATTTCGTCATTTGTTACGACACCATCGATTTTTGACATCTTGCCCAGGATTGAAAACAGGCTGACGAAATAGGCGGCCTGGGCTTGTTCCGCCTGCCCGAATCCCGGTCCCGGAATTGACCGGGTTGCCTGACCGGCAAAACCGGTTTTTTTATCTACCAGCATATGTCCCAGGGCGGCACCGGCGATGGCGCCGAGAGGGCCGCCGAACAAAAGACCCATCGTTCCGAAGGTGAGTTTTCCAAACCAGCTCATCAATTTTCTCCTTTTTCGATTTACTAATGCGATCCTTTTAATTTAGACCTATCCAAGCGCGCAACTGCTGAAAATATTGCTCAACTCGATGCCTACTTATTTTCGCTCGCATTAGTAAATGCAGAATTCAAACGAATTTTATTCCTAACTGCGCAGGTAATAACCCAAACAGAGGAATTGGTCAAGGGAGGCGACTTGGGGGGAGACCAGTTCGGAAGCTATGAAGCTGAAGAGGGGAGGGGGACAATAATAATCGATGATTTTCACATCGAACGCATTACGTTAAACGTCAAGTTCCAAATTACAGAAAGAAAAGGTTCAACCAATAGTGAATAGGAAACAAAAATTATTATTTTGCCCAGTTTTCTACCCGCAACCCCGGAATTCTTTTGAACTCTTTTAGATTATTCGTTACCAAAGTAACGGGAATGCTTCTCGCATGAGCACCAATCAACATGTCCATGGCACCAATGACGGCTCCTTTTTTTTCAAGGTGGGTTCGAATTTGCCCGTAATCTACGGCTGCTTTATCATCATAAGGTGCAATTTCCAGGGGTGCCAGGAATTTAATTAAGGCCTCATGGTTTTCTTTCCGGCGACCACTTTTTACGACACCATACTCGAGTTCCGAATGGGTTATTGCCGAGATAACAATATCGGTTAAATCAAAGGTGCGCAATTTTTTTAGGACTTTGATTGGTTTTTTCTTGATGAGGTAGATACAAATGTTGGTATCCAGCATATAGCGCATTAAAGCTTCTCCCGTTTATCCACCTCAGGCTGTAGGCGGTCGGCCATAAAGTCATCACTGAATTCATCAAGGCTGCTTAACAATGATTCCCATGGGTCGTCCTTGGGAATCAGCATTACATTGCGGCCGATCCGTTTGATGTAGACTTCGGTTCCCTGGAATTTAAATTCCCGCGGCAGCCTTACCGCCTGGCTTTTTCCATTTTTGAATAATTTTGCAGTGTTCACATTTGACTCCTTAAGTATATACTATAAAATATATACCTTCCAAACAGGATTGTAAAGCCCGATCTATATTTTTTTTCGGTTATTCAGAAACTTCAAGTCAAGCACCAGCGGCTTTGAAGATAATCCGATTCGCGGACGTGTGAAACTCGTGCATAAGGGAGCGTAACACCGAACAGGACCACGATATAAACAAGGCATCGTGAAAAATCCAATAGTTAGGATCATATTCACCACCTTCAAGCTGTTCGATGTAACGCTCCCTAATGCACTCAAACAGTCACACGCGCACGAATCGGATCACCTCCAAAGCCTATCCTTGTATGCAACTTGGGCTTTGTGCAGAACTGCATTTTTTTATTCATTCTCGATAACCCGGGCCACCTCCCCGCCGCAGCGGGTGCATTCGCCCCTGAGTACCAGCATGCCCGCGTCGACTTTGCCGCGGGCATTGCTGATTGCAGTCATATTGCGGCATCGAATACACCATACCGTGTTGAGAATTTTGAGCTGAATATTTCCGGGTACCGCCCGCCAGATATTTTTCGCCTGGGGGGTAAAATTTCCATCCGTTTCAAGTAACGCCCCTCTGTTGCGATCCTTGCGCCTGACAAAACTTTTGCATATTTCACAATGATAAAAGTCGGTTTGCGTTATCCTGCGGTTACCATTGGGAGCAGTCATGACGCTTGATGAGGAGGTCATCGTCACCTTCCTTTTTGTGTTGCATCTGGTGCAGAACCCGCTTTTCATATTATCCATCAATCTGAGAACTGATTTGATTTAATGATCCATTTGTCGGATTCCTTGATCATCTTAAACAGCTGTCCCAGAATTTGATCGTAGGCCGAATCCAATTCGTCGCAGACCCCATCTTCCAGGTAATTGCACATTCTGGAAAATTGGACCCATACCTGGGTTTCACAGGCCTCACTTTCCGCATCATTCAACTTGACGGTAAATGCATTTTGATATCTTCGTTTGCGCCAGGCCTCACCGATACTTGAACAAACAGATCGGGAGGAACCCCGTATCTGGTCGATCAAGGAATTTTTTTCTTCGGAAGGGAATGCCTTGGTCAAATCAAATATTTTCATGGCCGCGTCCATCGCATTGTTAAAGACCCTCAGATCCCTATAGCTTTTAATTTTTTCTTTCATTGTCGGTCTCCATTTCTAATTTTCAGCCGCCTGTCAGCCAGGCGGCTGAGCGTTCCGTTGATGGGAGGTCATTTCTTTTTGGGTGCTTCAACGATGATCAATTCCTGGTTGGTATCAAAAGTTTTCTGACCGATGCCGGAAACCTGCATGAGATCTTCGGGCATTTTAAAGGGGCCGTTTTTTTCACGGTAGGCCACAATTTTGGTTGCATGACTCGGCCCGATACCTTTTAGCTGAGCAAGTTCTTCGGCCGAGGCCGTGTTAATGTTAATTTTCTGGACTTCAGCTGCATTTGCATTCAGAATGCTGATCAGACCCACGAAAACTACCAGGAGTACGGCAACAATCATTTTACGATTAAACATTTTTTTCTCCTTTCCATTTAAGCTGTCCACGCTATTGGCGTGGGGTTGTTATTACCTGAATCCTGCATGAAAATTAAATAATAAAGAGACCATTCGCTCTTGCCTTTTTACAGGCTCATCCAATGTGCACCTGATGAAGCAATGAGTTTGATCAATTCAATCGCAGGATCTTTAATCTCTATTCCCTCACCGCAATGCCGGCAGGTGATGGCAGCGTCTGAAATCTTCAGATCCAGTTTCAGGGCAGTTGATATTGATTCGGCTGCGGCATCGAGGATGCAGTATAAATATCCGTGAATCATAAAAAATTGCGCCGAGCAGCGCGGACATTGCAGCAGATGCAATTTGCTTTTGGCGCCTACCAGGTGGGCCCGCCACATGAGTCGTTCAACGGTTTTAATTCTCAGACAATTCAATTCGTATATCTCGCTGTACTCAAATTGAGGGCGGCTCCCCGGAACCGCTAACGTGTTGTCAATTAAAACTTCCCAAGATGGCAAATTTTTGCTAAATAAAGCTGTGGTGAATGGATAGGTCAGAATCCCTGATTTTTTCCGGCCTATGGAATCAATTGCTTTGGCAGGTTTTAATTCATCCATGTTGATTTGTCAATAAGAATTTGCATAAAAAGCTAAAATAATTTGCCATATAGGATAACATCAAACTGCAGACAGGATACGAACCAGGGCAAAGTAAGAGGTTGTTAATTTAAATTAAGAGTAAATTAAGCATGTTATCATCAAATACAGAAGAAATCATCAACCGCTTGAAAGAAGCACTGGATGTTAAATCCGACGGGCAGCTGGCAAAATATTTAGGCATATCCCGGCAAAATATTGGTGCTGCCCGCAAGCGGGAGGATGTCCCCACGGGATGGATTTATAAGGTGGCGGAGTTGACGGGTTGCTCCATGGATTGGCTCAGTTTTGGACAGGGCCCTAAAATACGTGTGGAATATACGACCGAAGGTACGCAATCTGCCGGTCAGGTAGCAAGCCCGGAATCACCCTATGGTTCTCAAGGTGTTCCGGAAAGCAGATCTGCCGTTGATTGGCAGCAAGATGGTGAAGGTCCCGGTTTTGGTGCCGCCGTTGAGATGCTGGCCCGGATTTACAGCTCCAAAGACAGCTTGCTGATCAGTGCCATTAATACAAATATTAAGGCAATTTGCGAGGCCATTGACAGCCGGCAGCGCGAGCAGCGCTCGACGAAAGAACTGGAAGATCTAAAAAAGCGTCTGATTGGCATAGAAAAGAAGATACCGCAGGAATAGTTGATTAGCCCAAATTAGTCAAATGGTTGATCATATAACTGAATGGCCCAGGGCCTGTTCCACTGATTTCAAGAACTCATCGGAAATATCGATTTCAATCATCTCCTCTGATATTCCGGCCTCATCGGCGATATCTTTAGCGGTTACGAGAACCTCAAGGATTTCAGTATCGGTTACCAGTTCCGGCGACCGGAGGTGTTGCTTGCCGTCTTGACCGGGGTCGCTGATGGGCGCAAGAATTTGTTCGGATATGGACCAGTCGATGCGGCCATCGGCCAGTCCTCTTGCCAGCCGGTTCAGATGCAAACCGGCAGCCATTTTTTCATCACCGCTCAAACCCGACGGCACGACATAACTTTGTTCAAACTGAACGACGAGTCCAATGGGCAGGGCCGGGCATGTTTCGATGGCCTCCAGGATCAGGCCGAGCTCTGCCATCGAAATTTCATCGGCCAGATATCCTTCCTTGAGTTGGCTGATAATCCGGGTGACCTCCGCTTTCTCCTGCTCGGGGATCGCGGAACTATTGATCACGGCATTCATGCCGGCCGTAATGCCATGGGCGATCCAGACGCGATAATTTTTAGCCGCATATACCCCGGCTGCCACAAAAATCAACAAAACCGCGATGAGTCCAACCAAAAGAGCGGTGGCCATACCGGATTTGTTTTTTAAAACTGTCGGATTGTCCCTTCCAGGTTTTCGCGTCTTTTTTAGAACTTTCATTTTATTTTCCTCAAACAATATATAGTCCTATATCTCGAACTTGCAGCCCTATCTATATTATCGCAACCTTTGGAAATTAATTGAGGAAAAATATTGATTAATTGGTTTATATTTAGAATTACTATAGCCTTGACACTGGTAATAGATAGTACTAGGGTAATATTCCTTATATGATTTGCGAAACTAGGCTTGTTTTATATTTCTGTCTTTTCCAGGATGAAGTCAATTAAATCCTAATTTACAAGCACCAAAATACAAATGGTTCGACAAGCTCAGCACCTGAGGCAGTCGAAGGGTAAATCCCAAATTCGAATATTCAATGACCGAAATGGTGGGATTAGAAGATCGGACTTTGAAATGCATGATGACAAAAGTGACGCTCTGGAATTAATCAGGCCTCATTCGCTGGCTGCCATCGCCAAGGCATTACGCGGCGGTCATATGGATTTAATCGGCTATGTGGAAGAGATGTGCGCCCGTGTGGCACAAATCGATCCCCGGGTGGAGGCCATGCTGCCCGAGCCGAACCGCCTTGACCGCCTGCGCAATGAAGCAGCCGGGCTTCAGGCAAGATTCCCGGACCCGGCGAATCGGCCGCCGCTTTACGGCGTGCTTGTTGCCGCAAAAGATATCTTCCACGTAGCCGGATTTGTGACCCGGGCCGGGACCGAGGTGCCGGCCGATCTTTTCGCCGGTTCCGAGGCTGCTGTTGTGCGCCTGCTGCGGGATGCCGGGGCGCTGATCCTGGGCAAGTCGGTGACCACCGAGTTCGCCTATTTTGAACCCGGACCGACACGCAATCCCCACAATCCGGCGCACACACCCGGCGGATCGAGCAGCGGCAGTGCTGCGGCCGTCGCCGCCGGTTTGTGTGCCCTGGCGCTCGGCACCCAGACCATTGGATCGGTGACACGGCCGGCTGCCTTTTGCGGCATCGTGGGCTTCAAGCCGACCCTCGACCGCTTGCCCACGAAAGGGCTGGTGTATTTTTCACGCACCATCGACCAGGTGGGGTTATTTACCCAGGATGTTGCCGGTATGGCCCTGGCCGCATCGGTGCTATGCCGGGATTGGCGTGCGGACTTTGTGCGGGGCGTGCTGCCGGCATTGGGGATACCGCTCGGCCCCTACCTGGATCAGGTCGAGCCGGAGGCGATGGCGGCATTCGAAAAACAGGTGCGGTGTCTGGAGGAGAGGGGATTTACGGTCGAGCGGATACCGGTTCTGGCGGACATCGAAGAGTTGAATCATTTGCACCGGCAGATGGTTTTTGCCGAATTTGCCCGGGAGCATGCTGAAATTTATGCTCAACACGCGGCCCTTTACCGAGCCCGTACGGCGGAGATTATCGAGATCGGCAAAAAGGTCAGTGAAGAAGAGCTTGCCGCCGCACGGGCCAATGGCCCCCGCTTGCGAGAACAGCTTGAAGCTCAAATGCTTGAGGCCGGAATCGATCTGTGGGTCTGCCCGGCAGCCTGCGGTCCGGCGCCTGCCGGCATCCATGCCACCGGCGATCCCAACATGAGCCTGCCCTGGACGCACAGCGGCCTGCCGGTGGTCAACCTGCCGGCCGGTCGCACAAAAAACGGGCTGCCGCTTTCATTGCAGTTCATCGCCCCTTTCGGAGCCGATGAAGCCCTGCTGTCCTGGGCCCAGGTGCTGGCAGGCAGAGCCTTTTGAATTCGGAATAGGGGTATACTATTACCTGATCCGGGCGATTTCCAGGGCCTTACACCCCGACCGGGCGGGCGTTAGCCCATAAGCGCTAAGTTATTTTTACGCCGGGGGACTGTGGAAGGTTTACTGAAAAAAATTGAACATCGAACATCGAACGTTAAATGGGAAAAGA
>JAIVWA010000131.1:0-9627 GCA_049190255.1 Gammaproteobacteria bacterium
ATGACCGTCTCGGAAATTAACCAGGTGGTGGAGGATTTCGGCCAGGCTGCCCGCCGTGCCCTGGCAGCCGGCTTTGACGGGGTTCAAATCCATGCCGCCCACGGATACTTGCTCAGCCAGTTTCTGTCGCCTGCGTTTAACCGGCGCGCCGACGATTATGGCGGTGATATCCAGAATCGGGCCCGGATTCTTTTAGAAGTGCTCCAGAGTATCCGTCAGGCCGTGGGGCGTTATTTCCCGGTTTTTGTCAAGATCAACTGCCAAGACTATCTAAAACAAGGCTTGACGCTTGAAGACGCGCTTCAGGTGGGCGTCATGCTGGACCGGGCGGGAATCGATGCCGTCGAGATAAGCGGCGGAACCCTGTTATCCGGCAGGAACATCCCTTTTCGCAAGGAGATCACCTTCGAGCGTGATCAGGCGTATTTTCGCCAGGCGGCCAAAGCCCTGAAGGCCCGGATAAAGGCGCCGGTAATCCTGGTCGGCGGCATCCGTTCGTACCTTTTGGCCGAACGCCTGGTGGCTGAAAATGTTGCGGATTATATTTCCCTATGCCGGCCCTTGATTCGCGAACCCCGCTTGATTGGGCGATGGCAATCGGGCGACCTGCGAAAAGCCACCTGTATCTCCTGCAACGGGTGTCTGGCAGCGGCCCGCTCCGGTCGGGGAATTTACTGCGTGCAGGACAAAAAATGATCACCTCTTTTTGAAACCAAACAATTTATCGCCAACCACGGCGGTTGCTTACCCGGCTGTAGTGACAGCTCTGGCGCGCGTCAGCCATCTGGTGGCAATGGAAGCCGATGCGTTTATCGGCACTTATTAAACTTCCGGGTTGACATGACTGCCCTTTATATATTAAAGCTGGTTTAAAATTCTGCATTTGAATCAGCTATTAAATGATTTTCGGCCTAAAAGATTTGACCACTTATACCGCAAATTCGTTTTTCGAAACATAATTAGAGAAAGCGGTATAAATTTATATTCTGTTCAAAATCCAGATATCGTTGATTGGTTGATTAGTTGATTGGTTGATTAGTTGACTGGTTAAGTGGTTGTAAATATGGATTTATCCCATATTTGCAAAATAATTGGACACTTCACGTTTCAAAAGAAAGGACAATTAGGACACAGATGAACACGGATTAACACGGATTAAAAAGAAAGTTTGTTTCGCCTTCGGCGAGAAAGGATACATAGCAAATAGGCACCTTTGTATATCTGGCAGGGATTCCGCCGCCGGGCGGTTTGTACTAATCTGCGTTTATCTGTGCAAATCTGTGTCCCAAAAGTTTTTAAACAATCGTAACATTCTGAAATTATGACTATAATTTACCTAATCAACCATTCAACCAGTAAACTATTCAACGAGATCTGTAGTATCTCCACTGGCCTCCACTTTCAACTTTCCGGTCAGTGCCGGAATGATCTCAAAAAGATCGGCAGCGACAAAATAATCACATTGTTTCATGATGGCGGCTCCAGGATCCTTGTTAACGGCAATGATCATGGCGGCGGTTTTCATCCCGGCAAAGTGCTGAACCGATCCGGAAATACCGCAGGCGATATAAACTTTGGGGCTCACCGTTTTGCCGGTTTGCCCCACCTGCATGGCATAGGGCACCCAGCCCTCATCCACAGCCACCCTGGAAGAACCGACGGCCGCCCCCATCAATTCAGCACACTCAAAAAGAACCCTGAAATTTTTTGAATTTTCCAGCCCCCGTCCCCCCGAAAGGATGACATCCGCCTCGGTCAGATCAACACCGCTGGAATCACCCTGTTTGATTTCTTTTATCGTCAGACCGTCATTTTCAATCTCAGCCTGAAAAGAGACAGATTCAGCTTCACATGGAGCGGGCGTTGCCTCAATGGCATTGGGCCGAATGCCGTAAATGTGAAATGGGCCCACGGTCTTCAGGGTGGCAATGGCCCTTCCGGAAAACTGGGATTTCTGCACGGTATGCTCGTTAAGGTCAACCGCCGAACAGTCCATCACCAGAGGTGCGTTCAGACCGGCGGCAATTCTGGGAAGCAAATTCTTACCCTGAATGCTGGCAAGCCCCAATAAGGTGCTGATACCAAAGTGATCCATGGCCTGGCTGACGGCCTTGGACCAGGAGACCGGATTGTAAGAAATGGGATTATTGCCCGATTGAATTTCCACGATTTTATGAATGCCAAACTCCTGGAGCCGGTTTTTGTGATCCTCACCCATTGCATCCAGTAAAAAAGCGTAAAGGTCCCGATCCTCACCCCGGGCAGCTGTTATGACACCGAAATTTGCTTTTTTGATCTCACCGTCTTTGGTTTCAATCAAAATGCCTACTTTTTGCATATGCTTTTTCTCTTCCAACCAATTAACGAATAACCAATCCGCCGCGGCGGATTAACTACACGATTGAAAAGTCTTCTTCAATCGTGTAACACCCTGGCCTCATCGCGGAGAATCCTGACAATTTCCCCGGCCACCTCATCCGGTGTGCCGGCTAACTCTTTGGCCTGACGCGCTTCGACGGCGGGCTTTAATTCGAGGATCTCAACCCGGCCCTGTGGTTTTTCAAGGTTCAAGTCTCTCAAATCAATCTGTTTTATTTCTTTTTTCCTGGCCTTCATAATGGCCGGCAGGGTGGGATAATTCGGTTTATTGAGACTTTTGCCGGCGCCGATCACGCAGGGGAGCGACAGTTCGGCAACTTCCCGGGCACCTGCTTCCAGCTCGTATTCCACAATGACTGTATCTGGCTCCAGGGAAAAGGAGACGACATTGGAGGCCGCCGGTATGCCAAAATTGGCCGCCAGCCGGAACATGGTTTGAAATCCCTCGCGGTCGATGGACTCCTTGCCGGTAAAAATAATGTCCGGCTTCCCATCCAATTCAATAGCCGCCTTTAATGCGGCCGCGGTAACCATGCTGTCCGGATGGTCCTCAGCTTTAATAAGAATCCCCCGATCCGCTCCCATGGCCAGTGCGGACCGCAGGGTGGATTCGGCCTCCGGCTTGCCCAGGGTTACGGCGATAACCTCTGCACTGCCGACATCACGCTTAATCCGGGCCGCTTCTTCAATCGCGTTTTCGTCATAGGGATTCATGATAAAGGTCACCCTTTCATCAATCCGGTTTTTTCCCAAAATCGTAATCCTGGCGGCGGTATCCGGTACGTGTTTAACACAGACGTAGATTCGCATTGGTGGTTCCTGTTTTAGGCCTGTGGGTGGTTTGCTACTTGATTAGAAGTGGTTTCAGGTGTCAGGTGTCAGAGTAGGGATTACCCGCCCTCGTCGTCGTACTCGTCCTCGTCCATCGTCCTCGATAAAATACCGATTCACGAGAACGAGCACAAGGACGAGGACGAGGACGAAAAGTAGGCGGTGCCCGCAACTCGCAACGCGTATCCCGCAAGACACAAAGCGAAACTTTTAGTTAATATTCATCTTAGCGTCTTGGTGCCTTGGTGGCGAAAATGTTTTGCCATAAAATGTTGTAGATTCGCCTCTGGAGGGCATAAAAATAACAATTAAGGTACTAACCAATCAACTATTTAACCCAAACCCAAACAGGACCCCGCCATATGGACGAAGCCCTGCTTTATGGTTAAATTAAACCTCACATGTATTACGTTTTGGGTTAACCGTTGACCGAAAAGCTGCTGTTGTAATTAATTTCGCGTTTTCTTGAGAAAAAGCCGACATTGATTTTGCGGCCGATATAGCGCAGCTTGAACTGACAGGGTTCCTGGTCGTGATCGTGGCCCTTTTCACAGGCATCGATTAATTCCGCCATCATGGCGCCGACCACCGGGGCATTTTTGTACTGGTTGCCGCTGGTGCCGATGGCCATGTAAAATCCCTTCATGTCGGACTTGTCATAAATCGGAATCCAGTCGTCGGAGCAGTCGTAAAGATCACAGGTTCCCCGGGGCTGGTTGGGTATCTGCATGGTCGGCACCCGCTTGGCGCAGCGGTAAGTCTGGGCTTTCCACTGGGCTTCTGAAAGCTCGTTGTTGAGTCCGGGTTCTCCTTTGCCGGCATAAAATTCATCGGGGTCCACCCATTCCTGGGGATCACATTCGGGGTCCTCGCTGCCGATCAGAAACATGTTGCCGACTTCCGGACGGTAATAGCAGGCAATGTCGCCATCGGACGTATGGTAGCCGTCCTTGAGGTAATCATACCCTTCGGGGGACGGTACGTGCATCACCTCGTGCCGCAGGGCTTTGGTCTTGATGTTGCAGCCTTCGTAAACGCCTTCTGCCATTTGATTGATCTTGTAAGAATGGGGACCGGCCGCATTGACAACCACCGGCGCATCGATTTGCGTCCCGTCTTTGAGGGTTACCCCCAGCACCTGGTTGTCCCGGCTGCGAATATCAACCACTTCGGTATTGAATAAAAATTCTCCGCCATTGGCTTCGGCCGCCCGCATGATATTATGGGCTGAAAGGGCCGGATCGTTCACGTACCCGCCTTCGGGACAAAAAATGGCTCCCTCGAGCATTTTGGCCGGTTCATTAAAAAAGTCGGGGTCTTCGGGTCGTTTGACAGGCCAGAATTCGTGCAGGTCATAAATCGGCACCATCTCCTTGACCTTTTCTATGCTCCACTCTTCGTAGGCGACACCCACGGCGTCATAATTTTTTTGCACTTTGCGCCAGTCATGTCCCTGGGATTTTAGCAGAATGGAGCCGGTATTCATGTAGCGGGCCAGACCTTTTTCATCTTTGACGCGGCCGAGATAATTTTCCCAGTCCAGCCAGTATTTAAAGCCATCGTAGGCCATGGCAACGCCATCCTCGGTGGAATAATGGGCCCGCACAATGGCGCAGGAGGCGACGGTGGAACCTTCGCCCGCGTCCGCCAGCTTGTCGATGTTCAGGGTCTTATAACCCATTTTGGCCAGTTCATAAGCGATGGGACTGCCAATGACGCCCGCGCCGATAAAAATGGCGTCGTATTTTTTGTTCATGGTGAAACCTCCTCTTTGATTTCGGATTTGGGATTTTGGATTTTGGATTTATTGGTATAAACCGGCTCATGTTCGTAGATGTCATAGCAGGTTTGCCCGTTAGGCCCGTTCGCCCGTTGAGCCCGTTCGCCCGTTAGCCCGTTGGCCCGTTGAGCCCGTTGGTCCGTTGGCTCGTTGGCTGGTTGCAGGATCGGATATGTTTCCTTTTTTAACGGGCCAACCGGCTCAACCGACTCAACCGGTTAACCGGTTAACCGGCTAACCTAACTCATTGAGCCAGCCGGTAAAGGCCTGCTCCCCGGCAGGACGCAATTTAAATTCCGCCCCTGCTTCAAGAATCGCCCCTACCATATCACGGGCATATCCCCGGGAACAGGTCACGAGAATACCGGATCTTTCCGGAGTTTTTTCCAGGGTTACAATTTGACAGGGTACGTGGGAAAAGGGTCCCTGCAGCAAAAACGGCGTCTTTTGGGAAGGATCCAGAAAATCAAGAGACGTTAATTTCTCCAGTATCGAAAAAAGGTCTTTCCCGCAAACAGCCAAAAAAACCGTTGAATCCGTGATATCCGTAAAAGCGGGATCATCGGGCAAGGCCGGCGTTTCTCCGGACAGATGCCAGATGGAGGCCTGGGTGCGGTTCATGCGATTGATCAGAACCCCATTTTCAAAACCGCATTGCCCGGGAATATCCGGCACCTGGACCCCCAGGGGCTGAATCCCTCCAATCTCGCCATCCTGCAAATCCCATCTTGCCCGGTGGCTTAAATCGATCACATACGGTCCTGCCCCTTGGTCTTCATATTCCAGCACAACCGACCAGTTGTCCCGCTCTTCCGTTTTTGCAGGTGTCGCATCAAATGACACCGGCGATCGTCTGATCATATTTTCCATAACCGATTCCTCTTAATTAGTGCTGAACAAAAAGTCAGGTTTTTGGTAGGTTGGGTAGAGCCCCATCAATAATGTTGGGTTTCTCCGCCTCCGGCGGACCAACCTACGAAAATCAAGCATCTGCCGGGACATGATCTCAAAGGGCGAAAATGTTTTGCCATAAAGTGTACAAAATTCACAACTAAGCGCCTAAATTCATAATCAGTGAAATTCCGTGCCCTTCCGTGGTAAAATCTCTCTTGCTCTACATTTTTAAGCGCTTTCCTTCCGGATCATAAAAAGGCCTTGGCACCACCGTGGCATAAAGATGCCGGTCTTTGCACTCGTCTTCATAAATTTGCAGGCGCGTGCCTTCGGCGGCCAAGGGGGCATCCACCAGAGCCAATCCGACAGACTCATTCAATGTAAAGCTGCGGCGGGCGATACACACATAACCCCGGATGGCATCATCCACGATTATGGATCCGTCCTTGGGCGCACGGGAGGAATTTGCCATTTTAAACCCCACCAGTTTCAAGCGCCCTTCCTGTTTTTCAGTCTGATTCAGCGCCACCGCGCCCACGGTTTTGGCCTCCGGCTTATGGCGGTTCCATAAAAATCCGAGACCGACATCATGCAGGGTGGTTCGCTGCTCGGATTCCGACCCGATAATGAGATGGCATTTTTCCATTCGCAAGACATTTTGGGCTTCCAGGCCGAAATTGCGGATACCGAATTCTTCGCCGGCTTCCGCCAGCACATCCCACAGGGCCGGCATGTAAGATGACGGAACATGAAACTCGTAGGACAACTCGCCCACAAATCCAAGGCGCATGGATCTGACCGGTATGGTATTTTTAATCATAAATTCACGGTAGCCGACATAGGGGAAGCCCTCATTGGACACATCCGCATCGGTGACTTTCTCAAGCACTTTGCGGGAGTTGGGCCCCGCCAGATTGATAACACCGAAGGCATCGGTCAGATTCACCATGTGATAATTCCAGCCGTCAAAACGGCTGTGATAACGGAACCATTCCACCGTGCTGCCGGCACGGCCGGTGGAGGTCGTAAAATAATAACCGTTCTCACCGCGTTTCGCCACCACACCGTCATCGATGATGCAGCCGTCATCGGTACACATGGCGGAGTATTTGACCTTGCCCTCTGAGATCCTGGACATATCACCGACATAAACCCGCTGCAGCGCCTTTAGTGCATCCGGGCCCCAGATTCTGAACTTTCCCAAGGTCGACGCATCGAGCATACCTACATTCGTGCGGACGTTTTCAATTTCTTCCCGGCAGCTGAAGTCCTGGGAGAAATACCGCACCCGTTGCCAGACACCCACGCGACGTATGACACCGCCGTCCTTAATCTGGGCCTCATGCATGGGGGTGCGCTTACACATATCGTGGTTGGTTCCGGCATAGGTAGCGATAAAAGTGGGCACCAGAGGCGCCCGAACCGTCGTCGGCTTGGCCAGGCCATCGGCGCCGCCATGATACTGGGCAACAAACAAAGGCAGGTTATGTCCGGGTATTCCTCCCTGGCCGGGTCCTGTACCGGCGGCGGTAAAGCGCTTGATCAGTTCGGTGGCATCAAAACCCATTTCCAGGGCCTGTTCAACATTTTTAATGGTCGTGTCTTCATCAAAACAAATAAAGATTTTCCGGCCCTTAACAGGCGCCTGGACCAGTTTGCAGCCCCTGGCAGGACCGGGCAGGTCATTCAGCCTTTCCCGGGTTTGCCGGATATCTTCTTCAACACCGGCGCCGCAATCGGCCGCCGCTGAGAGCCCTGCCAGATTGCCCGATGTTTCGATGGCAGCGTCACTATTTAAACCCAACAAGCGCCCGGCGGCATGCATTCCGGCCGGCAGTTTCGCCGGTAAAAAGAAACCTGTGTGAAGGTCGAAGGTAAATTGGGCATGGCCCAGGGAAAGCGCTCCGGTAACCGGTGTCATCCCGGCGGAAGCCACCAGCAGATCACAATCAAACTCCCGGCGGCGGGTGCCGGTAATGGTGCTCAGGGTTGCCCGGGTCACGCGTTTTTCGCCGTGGGCGGTGACGGCCACCCACCCGCGCAAAAACTCTATTTTTCTGGCCGCCAGCGCTGCCACCAGTTCAGGATCCTGTCCGTCTTCCCGGATGTCGGCAACGCAGGAAATCTTGAGCCCTAAATTACTCAGATCCACAGCCGCTTCCAGGCCCAGATCGTGTCCGACACTGAAAACCGCATTCTCACCGGGAAGCACCCCATAGGTTCGTGCCAGTCGATGAGCGGTGTTAATCTGCATAACACCGGGCCGTTCGTTATTTTCAAAAAGCAGCGGACGCTCGATACACCCTGTGGCCACCACGACGCTTTGGGACCGGATTTCGATGTAACGCTCATCAAAATGGTCTGACTCACCGCCGACTTGAAAGGCAGTCACCAAATTGTCGTTGTATTCTCCCACCACCGCCGTATGACAAAACACGCGGATGTTGGGTGTTTCCTCAACGGTTTGGGCCAGTTCCCGGGCTCTTTCGAATAAAGGGCTGCCATGACTGCTGGTTGCCGCACGGTAGTCAAAATATCCCCCCAGCCAGGGGCGGGATTCCAGAAGTATGACGCGCAGGCCTTGACCGGCAGCCGCCAGGGCGGCTGACATTCCGGCGGGTCCCCCGCCGATGACACAGACATCCGCCTGGGGATAAATTTCATCAAATTTGCCCCTCATCTCAAATTCAGGAGAAATCTTCCCGAGCCCGGCTGCCTTGCGCACCTGCTGTAAAGCCAGGGGCCAGATTTTGGCCGGCTTGTGCATGGTCCGGTAGTAAAACCCGGCCGGCATAGCCCAATCGAGCAGGTCCAGGACCCCCATAAGATCATTCTCGGCAGATCCTTTTACATTTTGGGTTTTTAAGGTCATGCCGTCCTTAAGAAGCGTTTTTTCCGTGCAAACGTTGGGAATGCCGTTGACTCCCATGCAGGTATTGCTGCACTCACCGTCCAGGCTGTATAACCCCCGGGGCCGGTGATATTTAAGGCTTCTTGAAAAAATACGCACGCCATTGGCATACAGGGCGGTTGCAATCGTGTCGCCACCGAATCCCCGGTACGATTTGCGATTGTGATGGAAAGATATTTTCTGCGCAGAATCGATCCGCAAGGTCGGCAGTTGGCTGAGCCGGTTCATTAGTTGGCCTCCGGTTTTTCTACTTCCAGATTGGTGGTCGTATCACGATAAGTGGTAAACCAGGCGCCGCAGCCGTCCCGGTGAAACCACCATTCCTTCTGGATACCGGCCACACATTTGTTCATATGGACATAATCGCACCAGGTTGCAGAACTGAGCACTTCTTCGTCAGGCCTGGGTCCCTTATCGACACCGCCATAGCGAAATTCATAACCGTTGCGTTTACCGCAAATCGGGCAGGTAATGAGCGCTGACATACCTTTGTCTCCCTTTTTTAGTGTTCTCCATGCGGGTCTCAGTTATCAAAGTAATGACAGAGAAATATGACCCTGTTACAAAGGAAATTCGAAGCACGAAATCCGAAATTCGAAACAAATCCAAAATCCAAATGTTCGAATGTTCAAAACAAGATGTTCGGGTTGTGGTTAAAAGTAATATTGGCACCTAATGTTTTGGTCATTTGAATTTTGAAAATTTAAATATTGTTTCGAGTTTCGATATTCGAATTTCGGATTTCCCCGTCTTACCATTCAAGTTTAATGTATCAATCTGTGTAACAAATCATCTTGCCATTAAAAGAGGCAAAATTTGTAAGACGGTGCCC